>CALGGD010000074.1 GCA_937916185.1 uncultured Oxalobacter sp.
TTCCCCACTGCTGCCTCCCGTAGGAGTTTGGGCCGTGTCTCAGTCCCAATGTGGCTGGCCGTCCTCTCAGACCAGCTACTGATCGTCGCCTTGGTGGGCCTTTACCCCACCAACAAGCTAATCAGCCATCGGCCGCTCACAGGGCGCGAGGCCCTAAAGGGTCCCCCGCTTTAATCCGTGGATGCCATGCGGTATTAGCCAACCTTTCGGCTGGTTGTCCCCCTCCCCGTGGCACGTTCCGATGTCTTACTCACCCGTCCGCCACTCGCCGCCAGGCCGGAGCCCGCGCTGCCGTTCGACTTGCATGTGTAAAGCATGCCGCCAGCGTTCAATCTGAGCCAGGATCAAACTCTTCAGTTCAATCTCTTTGGTCGCTCTCAAATCTTACTGACAAGGATGTCTCCATCCTTACTTTCTTCTATGCGGGCGACCTTCCGTTTCTTGCTTTGCGCTTGGAACGCAGGCGCCCACACCTGTCATCTGCCTCTTTGTTAAAGACCTTCACGCCTCAACAGCGCGTTGTGGCTGTTTCGTAAGCGGAGAATTGAAATTATGAACCTACTTCCTAAATCCAGTCAAGGGTTTTAGCGAAATTCTTCCGATTACGGCAACAAAAACCAAAAAAACAACAATACCCTTCTAAACTCGCTTCACCGTTTCTGGAAACATTTCCACTATCTTCCCTTCTCTTCAGTCATTGACATCAAAACGAAAGTTGATAGAGTGTATAGGTTATGCCTTTTTAGGCGGTCTTATTCCCATATAGCCAGAAAGAATTCCAATGAGTCTGAAATGCGGTATCGTTGGTTTACCCAATGTCGGTAAATCCACCCTGTTCAATGCGTTGACCAAAGCAGCGATTCCTGCTGAAAACTACCCCTTCTGTACGATTGAACCCAATGTCGGTATTGTCGAAGTCCCTGATCCACGTCTGGAGAAACTGGCAGCCATCGCCAATCCCCAGAAAATCGTCCCAGCGGTTGTTGAATTTGTTGACATTGCCGGTCTGGTCGCAGGTGCATCAAAAGGTGAAGGACTGGGCAACCAGTTCCTTGCGCATATCCGGGAAACTGATGCGGTTGTCAATGTCGTCCGTTGCTTTGAAGACCCCAATGTCGTCCATGTCGCTGGCAAAGTGGATCCCATCAATGACATCACCGTCATCCAGACGGAACTGGCACTGGCTGATTTGGGAACCGTTGAACGGGTCTATCAGCGTGAAATCAAGAAAGCCGGTTCTGGCAACAAGGAATCCGCCAAGCTCTGCAATCTGCTGAAAGCAGTCTCAGCCCATCTGGACAACGGTGAGCCTGTCCGCACGATGGGACTGTCAGAAGAAGAAATGACGCTGCTGAAACCGCTTTTCCTGATTACCGCGAAACCAGCGATGTATGTTGCCAATGTCGCTGAAGATGGTTTTACAGACAACCCATTGCTTGACCAGCTGACGGCATACGCCAATGCCCAGAATGCCCCGATTGTCGCTATCTGCGCCGCCACCGAGGCAGAAATCGTCGAACTGCCCGAGGAAGACCGCGCCGAATTCCTGGCGGACATGGGCATGGAAGAACCCGGGCTGAACCGCCTGATCCGTGCTGGATTCAAACTCCTGGGATTACAGACTTTCTTTACAGCAGGTCCGAAAGAAGTCAAGGCATGGACCATCCATATCGGTGACACAGCTCCCCAAGCCGCAGGGGTCATCCATACGGATTTTGAGCGGGGATTCATCCGTGCACAGACCATCGCCTACGATGACTATATTGCATACAAAGGCGAGAACGGCGCGAAAGAAGCCGGCAGGATGCGCGCTGAAGGCAAAGACTATATTGTGAAAGACGGGGATGTGATGAATTTCCTGTTCAATGTCTAAAGACGCTGGGACCAGCAGGGACATGGATGGCTGGCACCTCCATATCCCTTTCAGTTTCCTGACTGCAGCCGTTCAAACTTTACCATCAACTGGTCCCGGGTTTCCTTGTGCGCAGGATCCGGTTTACAGCACTCCATCGGACAGACAGCCGCACACTGAGGTTCATCATAATGCCCGACACATTCCGTGCAGCGGTTGTAATCAACCTCGCAGAAGCGTTTGCCCATCGTGATTGCCTCATTTGGGCATTCTGGGATGCAGATTTCGCAACTGATGCAATCATCAGTAATTATAAAAGCCATCCAATACCTCGATTTCCTGAATTACTGCTTGCCAGCCTTGAGTTCTGCCACTTTCCGTTTCAGACGCTCTGAAACCGAAGGGAAAACAAACCGGGAAACAGCGCCGTCCATATAGGCGATTTCCCGGACAAATGTCCCGGATACAAACTGGAACTGGTCTGAAGGTGTCATGAACAGGGTTTCCACTTCCGGCATCAGATGCCTGTTCATCCCCGCCATCTGGAATTCATATTCAAAGTCAGAAACTGCCCGCAATCCCCGGATGACGACTGACGCATGGATTTCCCGGACGAAATCCCGCAATAGACCAGAGAAAGGTTTCACACTGACATTGGCATACTGCGCCAGCACTTCAGAAGCAATGTCAACACGCTCCTGGGTTGTGAAAAACGGTTTCTTGGCATGGCTGTCCGCCACACCAATCACCAGTCTGTCAAACAGTCCTGATGCGCGGCGTACAATATCCTCATGTCCACGGGTGAACGGGTCGAAAGTCCCTGGATAAACAGCAATCACCATAGCTGACTCTTTCCGATGAGATTGAAAAACCTGACGATGTTTTATGATACCGTCTTTTCAAGGAGATGGTAATAAACCTGTCCTGCCCGTCCTGCCCGGACAACCTGCATCCCCTTCATACCGCACCCATCCAGGAACTGTTCTGTCACCTCATTATCCGATTCGATATAAATCTTCCCGCCTGCCGCCAGCAGTTTCCAGCAGGCAGGCAGGATTTCCGGCAGAAGCCGGTCATGGAACGGGGGGTCAAGGCAGATCAGGTCAAACTGTTTCCCAGATGTCACCATGGCATTTGCCAACACCAAAGCATCCCCTGACAGGATATCAACCTGCTCCGCTTGGAGTCTCGACTTGACTGCCTGCAACTGCCTAAGCACAGTCCGGTTCTTTTCAATCATCGTGACATGGTGGAAACCCCGGCTGGCAGCCTCAAACCCCAAGGCACCTGTCCCTGCAAACATATCCAGGCAAGTCAATGCCACAAAACTGCCATCCCAGAAATGCCCCAGCCAGTTGAACAGTGTCTCCCGGATCCTTTCCGGTGTGGGTCTCAATCCCTCCGCATCCACCACCGCAACCGGCGTCCGCTTCCATTGGCCACCGATAATCCTGACAGTATGCCTGGCACTGCCTGTCTTGGGCTTCCGGTCAGCCGGCTGTTTATCCCGAACCGTTCCTTTGCGTCTTATCGCCATGATCCAGCTGGATAAATCAATTCCCGACAATGACAGTCGCCATCTTTTCCGCAGACAGCTTCCTGCCGAACGCCGCCCGGACATCATCAGCCGTCACCGCTTGGATTTTATCTGTCCAAGTATCGAGATAATCCATCGGCAGGTTGTATGTTCCGACCATCGTAATCAGCTCCAGGATCTTCCGGTTCCCTTCCATGTTCATGACAAAACTGCTGGTCAGATGGCTCTTCGCCGCTTCCATTTCTGCAGATGTCGGTCCCTTATCCAGAAAATCCTTCAATGTCTGGTCAACCACTGACAAAGCGTCATTGACCTGGGACTTTTCCGTTGACAGTCCGATGATGTACGGTCCCGGCTGAACCATCGTCTGGAAACTGCTGGAAACCCCGTAAGTCAGTCCCCGTTTTTCACGGACTTCATTCATCAGACGGGAAGAAAAACCGCCACCGCCCAAGATATAGTTGCCGACCGTCATGGCAAAGAAATCCGGATCCCCCCGTTTCACCGCTGCCATCCCCTTGAAGACATGCGCCTGGGAGGCTGGATGCGGCAGTACCTGCCTGCCGCCTGCCTGAGCTGGCACTTCAGGCATCACCGGCATTGGCTTTGTCGATACCGGCAACTGCGCACTGATATCCTCTGCCATGGCTTCCGCCTGCTTCCGGGAAAGATCCCCGACAATACCGATGACAGCGCGGTCTGCCACATAATACGTGCGGTGGAAATCAACCAGATCCTGACGGGAGATGGATGCCACAGAAGCTTCGGTTGGACTCTGCCCATAAGGATGGCTGCCATAGACCATTTTCTTGAATGCCCTGCTACCGATATTCTGCGGACGGGTCAGTTCTTCCTTGATGGCTGCTGTCATAATCGCCTTTTCCCGTTTCAGCACATCAGCAGGGAAAGCTGGATGCGCCAAGAAGCGGGTCATCAACTGTACCGCTCCATCAGAACTTTCCTGACCAGACAACACCCTTAAACGGTAACCACCACGGTCCATGCCGACTTTACCCGACTGGATGGCTCCGGCATCAGCAAAAGCATCCATGATCTGAGGCTCATCCATGCCTTTCTTGCCTTTAACCGACATAATCCCCTTGTCCAGCATCGTATTGGTCAAGGCAGCCAGCCCGCTCTTACCAGCAGAATCAAGCCGCGACCCCGCATCGAATTCCACACTGATATCAACCACTGGAATCGCTGATGTCCCGACAAACATCACTTTCGCCCCATTGGCAGTCTTCCATTGCTCAAGCGGCAGCCCAGCCCAAGCCGGAACCGTTGCCATCACGGCAACCAACGCAACAAGGCACCAACGATGCAATGCAGCCAACCAACGCCCTTGAAATCCCTTCTTTATATCCTGCATTGTCCTTCTCCTATTTCTTTGTTGGCTGTTTTGGCAAAGCGACAGGCGTCAGCACCGCAACCGTCAACCGGTCTTCATGGAAATATTTACCCGCCACCTGCCTGACCTGTTCAGGTGTCACCGCTTTCAGTTTCTCAATCACACGGTCAGCCTGCTCACAACCGATACCTGACATCTCATACAGACCGATTTCAAACGCCTGGCCAAACATCGAGTCCCGTTTATAAATCTGCGAAGCCACAAGCTGCGTCTTCACCCGCTGCAGTTCTTCTGGAGAAACGCCTTCCTTGGCAATATCCGCCACGGCCCGACGCAGCCGTTTTTCAAGCTCATCGACAGACACCCCATTGGCAGGCACCGCACTCAGCACAAACAGCGAAGGCCCACGGGCAAGCGCTGTGTACTCTGTCCCGACTTCAAGCGCCACTTTCTCCTTACGAACCAATGCCGACTGCAACCGGGCGTTCTCATAGCCATCCAATACCGAAGACAGCACCTGCAGCGCATAAGCATCATCATCTTTTTCGACATCCCGCAGAGGCGGCGCCTTGTATGCCAAAACAACGGTCGGGTTCTCAGCCGGGGCATTCACCGTGACCCGACGGATACCCCGCTGCTGCGGTTCTGTCTGGGGTTTTCCCCTGACAAGCGGTTTCTTCGGCAATCCGCCAAAATATTTTTCCGCCAATGCCCGGACATCCTGCGCCTTCACATCACCGACCACCACCATCGTGGCATTGTTCGGTGCATACCATTTCTGATACCATGCCGCCGCATCTTCAAGCGTCATGTTCTGCAGGTCATCCATCCATCCGACAACCGGCCAATGATAGGGATGCGCCGTAAACGCCGCCGCGCGGAGCGCCTCGACCAACAAGCCTTCTGGTTTGTCATCGGTACGCCAACGGCGTTCTTCCTGAACCACCTTGATCTCTTTCTCGAAATCTTCCTTACGGAACAACAGACCATTCATACGGTCAGCTTCCATCTCCACCATCTTTTCGAGATTCCTGGCAGGAACCTGCTGGTAATATCCGGTATAGTCGGTATTGGTGAACGCATTGTCTTTGCCTCCCAAGCGGGCAACCGTCTTGCTCAGGCTGCCTTCAGGGAATTTTTCCGTGCCCTTGAACATCATATGTTCCAGCACATGGGCAACACCTGTTGTCCCGCTTGTCTCATCCATAGACCCGACCTGATACCAGACCATATTCACGGCGACCGGTGCCCGGTGGTCTTCACGGACAATCACTTTCATGCCGTTGTCCAAACGGAAAACCTGCGGTGGTTCCGCCTGGACAGAAAACGGTATGCTGAACAATGCCAGCATCGAAGAAAAGAAGATTTTTTGAATTTTCATAATCCCAGCTCTGCTAAAATGGATAGATTCTGTATTTTCCAACACTCTTGCCCACTTTAGCTCAAAACGGTATCCCATGTTCAGTTTTTTTAGAAGAAAAAAAAGCGGAGAGGAAGAACAGGCTTCCAATACACCCGCCACGCAAACCGAACCCGAACAGAAACAGTCCTGGTTCAGCCGGCTTAAATCGGGACTGGCAAAAACCGCTTCCAACCTCAATATCTTTGGCGGCGGTAAAATCGATGAGGAACTGTATGAAGAACTGGAAACCGCCCTCCTGGTTTCCGATGCTGGCATGCCCGCCACAGAATACCTGCTGGAACAGCTCCGTCAGATTGTCAAAGACAAAAAGCTGACTGCCCCTGCACAGATCAAGGAAGAACTTCAGGCACTGCTGGTCAAACTGATGGAACCCCTTGAAAAAGATTTTGAACTGGGCAGACATCAACCATTGGTCATCATGATGGCAGGCGTCAATGGTGCCGGGAAGACCACTACCATCGGCAAACTGGCAAAGCATATGCAGAACCACGGACAGTCTGTCCTGCTGGCTGCGGGGGACACCTTCCGTGCAGCAGCCCGCGAACAGCTGATTGTCTGGGGTGAACGCAACAACGTCAGTGTCATCGCACAGGAGTCCGGCGATCCTGCTGCAGTCGCCTTTGACGCCGTCCATTCTGCAAAGGCAAAAGCCATTGATATCGTCATGGTCGATACTGCAGGCCGCCTGCCGACCCAGCTGCACCTGATGGAAGAGCTCAAGAAAGTGAAACGGGTCATCGGCAAAGGCCTTGACACCGCACCGCATGAAGTCCTGCTGGTCATCGACGGCAATACCGGTCAGAACGCCCTCACACAGGTCAAAGCATTCGATGAAGCCATTGGATTGACCGGCCTCATCGTCACCAAACTGGACGGCACACCGAAAGGCGGCATCCTGGCAGCCATCGCCAAGACCTATCCCGTACCTGTTTATTTCATCGGTGTCGGCGAGAAAATCGAAGACCTCCAGCCATTTAAAGCTGCAGAATTCGCCAGTGCCTTATTGAGCTGAACAATCCAGTGAACGGTCTTTCCTGCCCCAAGGCATCCCTGAAAGCCCGACACCATGACTCACACCAGGCTTTCACCTATCATTGTTTTTCTGGCACAGAATTTGCTTTCAAAATTGTTAGCACTCTCAACGAAAGAGTGCTAAAATAATCCTATTGAAAAATCTTTTTGTCAGCCTGACAAAAGTTTGGGAAAGAAATCAACAAGGAGTTATTGGAATGAACGGAAAGTCTGCAAAAATGCCTTTGGCAACAGTAGGCAGTCGTGCGTTGACTCCGGCTTTCACGGGTTCGCTTGGCAATATTGAAGCATACATCGCTGAAGTCAATCGACTGCCCATCCTGACACAAGAAGAAGAAAACCGACTCGCAAAGGACTATCAGGAAAAGAACGACCTGATGGCAGCACAGCAGCTGATTATGTCACATCTTCGGCTGGTGGTCTCCGTCGCCCGTTCTTATCTGGGTTATGGCCTGCCACATGCTGACCTGATCCAGGAAGGCAACATCGGCTTGATGAAAGCCGTGAAACGTTTCAATCCAGACATGGGTGTCCGGCTGGTTTCCTATGCCATCCATTGGATTAAGGCTGAAATCCATGAATACATCCTGAGGAACTGGCGGATGGTCAAGGTGGCGACCACCAAAGCCCAGCGTAAACTGTTCTTCAACCTGCGCAGCCACAAAACCGGTACGGATACCATGACAAAAGCACAGGTTACTGAACTGGCGGATAAACTGAACGTCAAGGAAGAAGACGTCCTTGAAATGGAAACCCGTATGGGCGGACATGACATCGCACTGGAAAACCAGCACGAAGATGATGACGATGCCAACTTCGCACCGATTTCGTACCTGTCCTCGGAAAACGCCGAACCGACAGTCATCCTGGAAAACCGTCAGCATGACCGCCTGCAGTCTGAAGGACTGACGGCAGCGCTCGATAAACTCGATGCACGGTCACGCCGTATCATCGAAGCCCGCTGGCTGCATCAGGATGACGGCGAACCGGCAACCTTGCATGAACTCGCTGCGGAATTCGGGGTTTCTGCAGAACGCATCCGGCAGATTGAAAACGCCGCCCTGAAAAAGATGCGGAATACCCTTCAGACCTTCAATTGATCCAATCCACGGTGACAAAGCCCTGATGCAGAAGCCTCAGGGCTTTTCCTTTATGACCTGATAGAATACAGCCATCCTTTCAACGCAAACAGGACGGCGCAAACCATGACACGACCTTATATTGTCTGCCATATGCTGGCTTCCCTTGACGGCCGCATTGACTGCGACATGACAGAGCATATCTGTGGCAATGAATATTACGAAGCCTTGGAAGAACTCAACTGCCCATCCATGATCAACGGCCGGGTGACCGCTGAAATGCACTATGCCGACAAAGGATTCTTCACCCCTAAAAGCCCTGCCGCCATCGGCAAGGAATCTGTGCACCGTGCAGTGGAAACAGGACGTTACCATATCATCACCGACACCCTGGGCTCCCTGCTTTGGAAAGCTGACAACCTGGAAGGCAGAGCCCTCATCTGCCTGGTCAGCGAGTATGCCACAGAGGATTACCTGGCTTATCTCAGGCAGAAAAACATCTCTTACATCGCAACCGGCAAACCAGGCATCAACCTGAACCGTGCGATGGAAATCCTGAAAAACACCTTTGGTGTTCAACGCCTTGTCCTGACCGGTGGTGGCAACCTCAACGGCAGCTTCCTTGCGGCAGGACTGCTGGATGAAATCAGCATGATGTATGCGCCTGGCATTGATGGCAGGAAAGGCTGGACTGCCGCATTTGACGGCATCGAAGACCAGACACGCCTGCCTGTCAAACTGAAATTGACGGGAACCGTCAAGCAATATGGGAATGGCACTGTCTGGATGCGGTATCTGCCTGCCTGACAACTGGATTGAACACTGAGACAGCGACAGACAGCCTGCAAACGGATGGCTTCAGGCTCCGGTCAGGTTCAGCCGAAGGGTACAGCCGTCAGGATTACCGTTGCCGTATTTTGTTCAGCAATTCGTCAATCTCATCGATTTCTTCGTCACCCGCATGTTCCTTGGCTTTTTCCAGCCAATAAATGGCTTTGGCATCATCTTTAGGAAACCCTTCACCGTGGTAATAGCAGGCAGCCAGTTCGTAATAAGACGGATTGTTGCCATTGACCCATTGGTCGCCACCCAGCTCTGCTGACCGCTTGAACCAGTTGCAGGCTTCTTCCTTATCGATGGTCACACCGTTATTTTCCCGGGAATAGATATACCCCAGCCACCACATCGCACTGGATTTGCCATTTTCTGCTGCCTGTTTCCACCAGTAGATGGCTTGGGTGTTGTTTTTCGGCACACCTTCTCCCCGGTAATAAGCGGTACCGACTTCTTCCAATCCGGTTGTATTACCCTGAACGGCTGCTTTTCTGAACCAATAAAAGGCTTTATCAACATTCTGGTTGACACCTTCACCCGTTTGGTATTTTAATCCCATCTCTACCTGGGCAACTGCACTGCCTGCTTTTGCCTGACGTTGACAGGCTTTCAGCGTCTGGCAGAATTCACCGGCATAAACGGGCAAACAACAGCCCAACCAACCCACCAATACGATTTTCCATAACTTTTTCATAAATCTTCCCTGTTTGCTTTCTTTTCACTTGCAACAACCATGAATTATCAGGATACCTGTCCTGTTTTCCTTTTCTTCAAATTGGAATCAGCGGAACGCTTTTGTTTGAGCATTTCCATAAATCGGTCAAACCATGGAATCACGATGCTTTTATCCGGGGTATAGCGCAACTCCCCCTGAACAGGGAGGCTTTTTGCCGCTTCAACCACGCGAAGGAGAAACTGTACATCTTCCGATAAAGAATGCGCCTTCCATGGCATCTCTTCAACATCAAATCCAGCAGTCCCCGGTGCCACTTCATTGATATCCTTCTGCTCTTTGAGAAAGGCAATAAGCACCTCCTGCGGCTTTGTACATTCAATTGTATCCGCAGCATGGATAAGCAATTCAAGAAAGCAATCCGTTCCCTGATTCGACATCGAAAGCCATTCACTGTTCGGTGAAGCATCATTGAACCTTATAATGTTGCCCATTCTTTTTCCCCACTGAACTTGGAATCTGTGTTTACCATACACTGCACACATCCCGTTCAACAGCAGTCCTGCCAGAAAATACTGTCCCGCCTTTCTCACAGCTTTACGCTTCCTGGAAAAGTCCTTTCCGTTCCCTGGTAGAACCCGATTGGCATTTCCTGCCCCGCATCCGGCTTTTTCTTCGGCAGGTTTTCCTTGAAAGCATGGCAAAAAATGACTTCAAAACACAAGGTTATCTGTCCAGTTCCATCACGCAATGCCTCCAGATCCTGAACCAGCCGCGCAAAGGTTCCTTTGCCCATCAATCCCTGCCGCCGGCCTGCCAATGGATTCCCGCCCAATGCACGGATGTCCTGAAGCAGGACATTGATGTCCTGATAAGTCAGGTTGAGCCATTCCCTTTCCAGAACGGGCGAAGGGAAACCTGACTGCACCAATGCATCCCCCAACTGCTGGCAATCGGGAAAGGTCATGACATGACCATAACCGTCAAGCCTTTCAAAGGTATGATAAAGCTCATGCAGTGAACCATACCCCAAGCAGGAGAACAGCAGGAGCCCTTCCTGCCTGAGCATCTGATGCCAGTTGGACAGGACGGCACCGATATCTTCCGCCCAATGCAGCATCATATTGGACCAGACAAGGCTGAAGGCTTCCGGTTGGAACAGCATGGTTTCCGCATTGCCACATAGCCAGGCTGTTTCAGTCTCCCTGTTGTTCAAGGAAGCCTGCCTGACAGGTGAAAAAGCCCCGTCCAATCCGACTGCCAGTGATTGCGGGAACTGTTTTGCCAGCCAGGCTAAGTCCTGTCCCTGGCCGCAGCCGACATCAATCAGCCTGTCAATATCAACTGCCATAACCGATAGACGCTCCTGCAGGCGTGAAGCTGCTTCACGCCAAAGGAAACTTCCTTCTTTGGTGCGGGGCAGGTTCTCGAACAGTTGCCTGACTTTATCGGAACAAGGATGCATGGTTTCCTATCAGTTTCTTGCTGGATTGCTTACAATAGCATTTTCTCAACCGGGGCATGACAGGATGAATATGAATTTTTTTGCTGCAATGGCAGATTCCATCCGTCAATCCCTGACACCTTGTATTCTATGTCATTCCCCAAGCCAATATGGCCTTTGCCAAGCCTGTCAGAACCACATAGCCAATACGCAGGCTCCCCGATGCCACTGCTGCGGCAACCTGCTGACTCAGGCTGTCCAATCCTCTGAACCGCTTTGTGGAGACTGCCTGAAAGACACGCCTGCTTTTGATGCCACGATAACAGTCACTGACTTCGTCCCGCCTGTTGACCAGATGGTCCATATGCTGAAATTCCAGCACCGGCTTGCAGCTGCCCCTGTGATGGGCAGACTGCTGTATCAGGCGATGACCGACCGCCATATCCAACCTAATCTATTGACCGCAGTCCCGTTAAGCCGGGAACGACTGGCTGAGCGTGGTTTCAATCAATCCCATGAAATCGCCCGGACTTTGGGCAGACTCCTGAAGACTGCCCCCCAACGTTCCCTGCTCCATCGGGTCCGTGACACAGAGCGCCAAAGCGACATCGCCCTGCAGGCACGGAAAAAGAATGTGCATCAGGCGTTCGCTGTATCAGACGAAGGGAAGGCACTGGTCAAGGGCCGCCACATTGCTGTGGTGGATGATGTGATGACAACAGGCAGTACCTTGGATGAGGTGGCAAAGGTACTGAAACAGGCTGGTGCCGCTCAGGTCACCAATCTTGTTTTTGCCCGGACCCCTAAACATCTGACAGGAAACACCTATGTTTAATGTTGTCTTGGTTGAACCTGAAATCCCGCCAAACACCGGCAACATCATCCGCCTCTGCGCCAATACCAGCTGCCAGCTGCATCTGGTGGAACCGCTGGGATTTCCAATCGACCATGCCAAGATGCGCAGGGCAGGTCTGGACTACCATGAGTTTGTTTCCATCAGGATCCATCCCAGCTGGTCCGCTTTCCTGGCAACGGAACAGCCTGCCCCCTCAAAGATGTATGCCTTGACGACCAAGGGAAGCACTGACTTTTACACCCATGCGGCTTTCTCGGCGGGTGACTGGTTCATTTTCGGCTCGGAAACCCATGGCCTAGCAGATGCCATCCATCAGTCCTTCCTGGAAGGACACCGCCTGCGCCTGCCGATGATGCCTGACAACCGGAGCCTGAACCTGTCAAACAGTGTTGCCATCACGGTCTATGAAGCCTGGCGGCAGAATGGCTTCAAAGGTGGAATTTAAAAAGCAGATTGATAAATTCAAGATAATCCTGTATCAGTAGCGTTTCATATTTGAATTTTTGTCCATTGCATCAATTCCGCGTATTGTAGCCTCTGCAGCTGCTGCTCTATCACCTCTTCTAAGAGCTTTTTCTTGAACCTTGAAACAAGCTCCTGAGTCGCCATCCAAGCATTTTTGACCATCTGTTGGTCCTTTCTTACCGCAACCGACCAGCATGAACGCCACACCAAAGCACACCAATAATTTTTTCATTTCCGCCCCCCCATATTCTTTTCAGGTTAAAAAATCGCCTTAGATAACCAAACCATCTAAGGCAACCTGCACTTGAATTATACGGGGGGGGGATATTTGTCAAATCCAAAAAAGAATCCCTGTCCAACTATTGCCAGACAGGGTTTCTATCGAACAGGATACCAGACTTAACTGAACAGTTCTTTCAGCTTATCCATCCATGACTTATGCTGTGGGTTATGTTTACCCGTATCTTTTGAGACCAGCTCATCGAATTTCCGGAGCAGGTCTTTTTCCTCATCGGTCAGGTTGACCGGGGTTTCAACCCTGACATGGCAGAACAGGTCGCCCGGTTGATAGGAATGGACGCCTTTGATGCCCTTGCCCCTCAGCCTGAAAGTGCGTCCAGCCTGGGTACCGGCAGGAATATGGAAAGCAACCTTGCCATTCAATGTCGGGACTTCGATATCACCGCCCAAAGCCGCTTTCCCGAACGAGATTGGAATCTCGCAATGCAGGTCATCATCATCCCGAGTGAAAAGCTGATGCGGTCTGATACGGATTTCCATATACAGGTCCCCAGGAGGGCCACCGTTCTGACCGGGTTCGCCGTTGCCGGAAGAGCGGATACGCATCCCTTCATCAATCCCGGCGGGGATATCGACTTCCAGCGTCTTGTTGGTCCGGACATGCCCCTCACCCTGACAGTCTGGGCATGGTTCCTTGATTATCTGCCCCGTGCCATGGCAATGTGGACAGGTCTGCTGGACATGGAAAAAGCCCTGCTGCATCCGAACCTGCCCCTGACCATTACAGGTGGTACAGGTGGTCGGTGACGTGCCTTTCTTGGCACCAGACCCGCCGCATGCCTCACATTTGTTCCATGCTGGAACACGGATGGTTTTCTTACAGCCCTTTGCCGCTTCTTCAAGGGTGATTTCCAGGTTGTAGCGCAGGTCGGAACCCCGGTACACCTGAGGACCTCCACGCCCAGCACCCATCCCAGCGCCGAAAATATCGCCAAAGATATCACCGAACGCCCCACCGAATGGGTCACCGCCACGGCCACCCATGCCACCCATGCCGTTTGGATCAACCCCAGCATGTCCAAAACGGTCATAAGCCTGACGTTTCTGTTCATCTGACAGGATTTCGTAGGCTTCCTTGACCTCTTTGAATTTCTCTTCAGCAGCCTTGTCGTCAGGATTGCGGTCAGGGTGGTATTTCATCGCCAGTTTGCGGTAAGCCTTCTTGATGGCATCTTCCGATGCATCCTTGGCAACCCCAAGCACTTCGTAAAAATCCCGTTTAGCCATTTCAATTATCCCTTATCCTCAAAACAGTTGCCTTCACCTTATGCAACCGATCCATCCGAGCCATCCAAACAGAACGCCGGGCTAATGGCGGAACCATATTCTGCCCGGCGGTCTGCTACCTCAAGGAACCCGATTATTCTTTGTCCTTGACTTCCTTGAAGTCGGCATCGACGACATTGTCATCTTTCGGCGCCGCACCTGCACCGGCATCCGCTGCACCTGCCGCACCAGCCGCTCCGGCAGCCTGCTGCTGGCTGGCATAGACGGCTTCACCCAGTTTCTGGGCTGCGGTCGCCAATGCCTGCATCTTGGCATCGATGGCTGCCTTGTCATCACCTTTCAAGGATTCTTCCAGTTCCTTGATGGCGGCATCGATACCATCTTTGGTCGGCTGGTCAAGCTTGTCACCATGTTCTTCCAAGGACTTGCGTGTCGCATGAACCAGGGAATCACCCTGGTTGCGTGCTTCAGCCAGTTCACGGACACGTTTGTCTTCTTCCGCATTGACTTCCGCATCCTTGATCATGCGCTGGATTTCTTCTTCGGTCAGACCGGAGTTCGCCTTGATGGTAATCTTGTTTTCCTTACCGGTCGCCTTGTCTTTCGCGCTGACATTCAGGATACCGTTGGCATCAATGTCGAAAGTCACTTCAATCTGTGGAATACCACGTGGTGCTGGCGGGATATCTTCCAGATTGAATTCTCCCAGTGTCTTGTTGGCTGCCGCCATTTCACGTTCGCCCTGGCAGACCTTGATGGTGACCGCAGGCTGGTTGTCGTCAGCGGTCGAGAACACCTGGCTGTACTTGGTCGGGATTGTGGTGTTTTTCTTGATCATCTTGGTCATGACACCACCCAGGGTTTCAATACCCAAGGACAACGGGGTGACATCCAACAGCAGCAGGTCTTTACGGTCACCGGAAAGGACAGAGCCCTGCAGGGAAGCACCGACTGCCACCGCTTCATCCGGATTGACGTCACGCCGTGGATCCTTGCCGAAGAATGCCTTGACCTTTTCCTGGACCTTAGGCATACGGGTCATACCACCGACCAGGATGACATCATTGATGTCGGAAGCACTCAGGCCTGCGTCTTTCAATGCGATACGGCAAGGTTCGATGGTCTTTTCAATCAAGTCCTCAACCAAGGATTCCAGTTTTGCACGGGTCAGGCGGACATTCAGGTGAGCCGGTGCGCCATTCGCCATGGCGATGTACGGTTCATTGATTTCCGTCTGCTGTGAAGAAGACAGCTCGATCTTCGCACGTTCAGCGGATGCCTTGATACGCTGCAGCGCAATCGGGTCTTTCTTCAGGTCAAGGCCATTGGTCTTCTTGAATTCATCGATGATGAAGTCAATGATCCGCTGGTCGAAGTCTTCACCGCCCAGGAAGGTATCACCATTGGTGGACAGGACTTCAAACTGCTTGTCACCATCGATATCAGCGATTTCGATGATGGAGATATCGAATGTACCGCCACCCAGGTCATAGACAGCCACCTTGCGGTCACCCTTGCCAGCCTTGTCCAGACCGAAAGCCAGTGCGGCAGCGGTCGGTTCATTGATAATCCGTTTGACATCCAGACCGGCGATACGGCCAGCATCCTTGGTTGCCTGACGCTGGGCATCATTGAAGTATGCCGGAACCGTGATGACAGCTTCGGTGACTTCCTCTCCCAGATAGTCTTCTGCGGTCTTCTTCATCTTGCGCAGGACTTCTGCGGAAACCTGCGGCGGTGCCAGTTTCTTGTCACCCTGGACAGAAACCCAAGCATCACCGTTGTCTGCCTGGACAATGGAGAATGGCATGATGGGGATGTCACGCTGGACTTCCGCATCGCCGTATTTACGGCCAATCAGACGTTTGACCGCATACAGGGTGTTTTTCGGATTGGTGACAGCCTGACGTTTTGCGGGTGCGCCGACAAGGATTTCCCCATCATCCATATAAGCGATGATGGAAGGCGTGGTGCGGGCACCTTCTGTATTTTCAATGACACGTGGTTGACCACCTTCAATCACGGAAACGCAGGAATTGGTGGTTCCCAGGTCAATACCGATAATTTTGGACATTTGCTTTTCCTTTCAATCTTCGAATTCTTTTCGTCTGGATGCTTTCATCAATCTTTTCCAACAGCATCCGTTCAGCTCTGGCTTGTAGATAGGGATGCCTTTTTAGATTTCAAGCGCGCTTTCAAGCTTTTTTTGCAACTGTGACAATCGCTGGGCGCAGCAGGCGGTCTGACAGGGTGTATCCCTTCTGGAGAACCGTGACAATGGTGTTGTTTTCCTGGTCGGTCTCGACCGTGGAAATCGCCTGATGTTTGTTGGGATCCAGTTTCTCACCCTGTTCCGGGACGATTTCCGCAATGCGGTTCTGCTCAAGGACCTGTGTCAACTGACGCAGCGTCGCCTCGACACCGGTTCGGATGGTCTCAACAGTCGGGGATTCTGTTTTCAACGCCATTTCCATACTGTCCTTGACCGACAGCATCGCCTTGGCAAAATTCTCAACCGCAAATTTATGCGCCTTGGTGATGTCTTCCTGGGCATGACGGCGGATATTCTCGCTTTCAGCCTTGGCACGCAGGAAAGCATCCTGCATTTCTGCGGCTTTCTGTTCTGCTGCCGCCAATCTGGATTCCAGCGTTTCTTCTTGAACCGGTTCTT
>CALGGD010000075.1 GCA_937916185.1 uncultured Oxalobacter sp.
GTTCACTTCCCATTTCCAACCAGTGGCATCCGGCCGGAAGACACTGACCTGGTTGGCGAGCCGCTGGGCGATGGCAAGCACCCGTCGGGCATCAGCACTGGTGGTGTCCAGCCGTCTTGCCCGCTGTGCCTTGACAAGGGTCTGGCGGTAAGCCTGGGCGGACTGCTGGTTCACCGCTTCAGCAGGCACCAGCAGCAGCTGTTTGCGGGTCGTCTTTGTCGCACCGGATTCCGTGGAGCTTTGGCAGCCGGTCACCAACAGGGAAAGGGCGGCAAGCACCGCCACAAGCATTCTTTTCATGTCGGTCTCCTGAAAGGGGCAGTCGAATCGGAAATTATTGTAACAGATGTACAGAAAGACGAACCCTGTTTCTGGGATGCCGGGAACCTGGTGGGGCTTTTCCCGTTTGATGGCATAATGCAGGGAAGATGTCCTGAACCAGAAGAAAGGATTTTTCAATGAAACTGTATTACACGCCAGGCGCCTGCTCGCTTTCCCCGCATATTGTCCTGCTTGAGGCAGGATTGCCGTTTGAGCTCGAGGCCGTTGACCTGGCAACCAAGGAAACGGAAAAAGGGGAAGATTACTATCTCATCAACACTAAAGGGGCGGTGCCGGCATTGCGGCTGGATGACGGTTCTGTCCTGACCGAAGGGGCTGTCATCATCCAGTACCTGGCAGACCAGGTGCCGGAAAAAGGCCTGGTTCCCGCTGCAGGGACATTCGACCGTTACCGCCTCCAGGAATGGTTGAACTTCATCGCGATGGACTTCCAGAAGAACTTCCTGCCGGTTTTCAGCCCTGCCTTTTCCGCCAGCCGGGAAGCGGCTGTCAAACTGATTGAAAAGCAGTGCGATTACATCGACCGCCAGCTGGTCGGCAAAGACTGGCTGATGGGAAGCCGTTTCACCGTCGCGGACATCTACCTGTTCGTCATCGCCTCCTGGCTGAAATACGCAGGGATTGATATCGGACAGTGGAAACTGCTGTCAGCCTGGCAGGAACGGGTCGCCGCCCGCCCCGCTGTCCCGAAAGCCCTGGC
>CALGGD010000076.1 GCA_937916185.1 uncultured Oxalobacter sp.
TATCATATACCACAATTTAGGCTAAGTCAATGAAAAATCCGAAGGAATTTGCCAAAAGTCGTGAGCAAAATTTGCATTATTCTGCTGTGACAGCGAAACAAAAGAGGTTCACTTTATCGGCAGAAATGGGCTGAAAACCAGTTGCAATTTCCTCTTCATTCGTGTAGAATGAAAAAAGCATATTCATTCTCTGAGTTTATGCTCCCAAAGAATATGGCTGACACAACAAACTCACTTGAACGGCCCACACAGGAATATCCTGTAAGCTCTGAAAACGATATTATTAATGCTTTTAGCAGCATGATAGCTTCCGGCAAAAAGAAAATAACTCTTTTGCCAAAGTGAATTTTCCGCTGGCGGATTGGAAAGGGAGGCGACGATAGCTCGGCCGCGCATATAGGTGCTACTTGAGGTACCTAAATGTGCGAAAACGGCTGTCCTTCCGGATGTCCAGTTTAGCCTTTTTGAAGGTCTTGGCTTTCTTTGTCAGTGCGCCGATGCTTTCCAATGCAGCATCGTACCGCATAAGACCGTCGTCGATTTCTTTGGAAAGCGCAGAAGTGCCTGTGTGGGGGATATTCCTGTCTGTAACAGCCTTGTAAAAAAGGATACTGAATACCGACTGTTCCTTTACCCAGCCGTCAGGAATTGCTGCTCCGTCCCACTGGGCTGCCATTTCCCTAAGGGATGGCCGTCTTCGGTCTCAGGGATTATTACAGCCCGGGCTCCTTGCTGTTGTATGTCGACAACCAGTGTACCGGCTTTTTTGCATTGCGGTACGGCAATAAGGGGCACATCGGTAAAACCGGGAGTCTCCCTGGCGTCGGTCTGCTCAAAAAGGGTCTTTACTTTATCCGGATATATGATATCCTGGACGGGGGCATGATTACCACCAAGCACAAGTGCGACAGTGGCTAAGGCTGTAATGAATTTGCCGATTTCCATGTGTGTCTACGTTTTTCAGAGGTCGTATTATATCAAATCTGCAATTAACCTAAGGAAAGTGGCGTCTGTCCTGTCAAAAGTGCCGATTTCAGTACTGTCGATGTCCAGGACGGCGGAGCATACGCTTCCATCGGCGCCAAAGACCGGCACGACGATTTCCGACCTTGACAGGCTGCTGCATGCTATGTGCCCGGGGAAGTCCTCTACGTCCGGTACGACAATGGTTTTCTTCTGCTTCCATGATGTGCCGCACACACCTTTGCCAAACCCTATCCTAAGGCAAGCTGAAGGGCCTTGGAAAGGACCGAGCACAAGTTCTCCGTCAATCACCCTGTAAAACCCGGTCCAGAAAAACTTCATCCTTTCCGTAATAAGGGCTGCGCATTCAGCCATTCTTGCGATTTGGTCAGATTCCCCTTCAACCAATGCTTTAAGGTCCTGATATAGTTTAAGGTACACAAATACCTTAAAGTCCAGATGGCAATATCCACCTGGATTCTTGTCAAGGTAGTCGTGATGGTATTCTTCAGCAGGGAAAAACTGACCGGGTTCGGGGCATTGGCAATCACCGTCAGGCCGCCGCCCGTCACCGCACCGGCGACCAACGCATACTTGCTGACATCCGAAAGATCCTCGACCAGCGACCCCAGGTAAGTCAGGGCGGCATTGTCAGTGATTGCCGTCAGCAATGCCGTCCCGGCGAACAGGAGTGTACTGCCCATACTGGACAGAATGGGTTCCAGCCACCATTTCTGCATCCCGCCGAGAACCACCAGCCCCGCCAGGAAAAACGCCACCAGCAGCCCCTCGCGCAGCATCAAGGGGCTCTGATACCGGTGATACGCCTCGGTGAACCCCAGGAACAGCAGGAAAACCCCCATGAACACCGCAGGATGATGGCTGAAAAGCACAACCAGCACCAACGCCACCAGATGGATCAGCATGACCAGCAGGGGAACCCGGGGCACCTCGTGGTCCTCATGCTGTTTCCCCATCGCAAAGAGCTCCTTCCTGAACACCAGGCAGGCGATCAGGGCATTCAGGAAAATGGCAATCACCGCTTTCCAACCGAAATTCATCAGCATATGATGCAGCCCCCAGCCCCATTTGCCGGCGACCATCAGGACAGGCGGTGC
>CALGGD010000077.1 GCA_937916185.1 uncultured Oxalobacter sp.
ACTGGAGTTCAGACGTGTGCTCTTCCGATCTATATATTCTGCATCCGGTAGTAGTCACATCAGTTACTCCAACACCAGTGACAATTGTTCCGGGTACCCCTGTGGACGGTGTCGCCACAACCATTGGTGCCGTGGCAAATGTTTTGTGGAATGTCACTGTAGCATAGGTTGGAGTATTTGCCGCTGATGGGGTTACCGTGAGATATCCGCTATCGATTTGTCCGCCATCTATAAACACAGTTGAACCATTCGAGTAAATCATCCACCTATTAAGCGCACTAGACCATATGCCATGGTTGACTTGGCTGCCGCTATAACCGAAACCTACATTGTTACCGGCTGTATTTTGAACACTAAAATATCGATCTCCATTGGATGCCGTATTATACTTAATCAGCGGTTTGCTTATCCATGTAAGTATTTTAGCCAATGTTTTTTTAAAATTCAACCTCCGGCGGAAGTGCCAGAGGTTGAAATCGGCTGGAAATCTGCGGGCGATGTTGTCCAGCAGCTGAAAGAGGGCGGTATGGATACCTATGACATCCCTGCTTTCCTGCGTAACCAGATGAAATAAGGAAAAACCAGGGGGGGACGGGGTGCTCCGCCTGTATCCCTCCTGTTACAGAAAGACACAGTTTTCCGTTTGATTTCCATAACAGTTTCTGCAAGAATTTTTCAAGCAGAGTAGAATAGACAGGCTATGAATAATGGAAGGTGTCTAAAGGCGCCTTCCTCTTTGACGATTATGTTGAAACAGAGGACAATCCAGCGATCCACCACCACGGTCGGTATCGGTCTGCATTCAGGCTACAAGGTCAAGCTCACCCTTCGTCCGGCGCCGCCGGATACCGGCATTGTATTCCATCGGACAGACCTCGATCCCCAGGTGACGATTCCGGTCAGCGCTGATGCCATCGGTGAAACCATGCTTGCATCCACCCTGGTGCAGAATGGTGTCCGGATTTCAACCATCGAGCACCTGATGTCCGCCTGTTGTGGCTTGGGTATCGACAACCTGCATATCGATGTCAGTGCCGAAGAGATTCCCATCATGGACGGCTCTGCCTCCACATTTGTCTTCCTGCTCCAGCAGGCGGGCCTGAAAGAGCAGGATGTGCCGAAGAAATACATCCGCCTGAAAAAGAAAGTCGAGGTTGTGGAAGGCAAGGGCAATGATCTGAAATGGGCAAGGCTGGAGCCCTACAATGGGTTCAGGCTCGATTTCTTCATTGAGTTCAACCACCCCGCCATCAAGTCAACCCATCAGCAGGCGGTTGTTGATTTTGGCAAGGATTCCTACGTCAGGGATGTCGCCCGTGCCCGCACCTTCGGTTTCGTCAAGGATGTGGAACTGCTCCGCAGCATGGGGCTGGCACGCGGGGGGTCCCTGGAAAACGCCATCGTCATGGACGAATACCATATCCTCAATGCCTATGGGTTGCGTTATGACGATGAATTTGTCCGCCACAAGATCCTTGACGCCATCGGCGACCTCTACAACATCGGGATGCCGATGCTGGCTTCCTATACCGCACATAAACCCGGTCATGCTTTGAACAACCAGCTGATCCGGGCGCTGCTTGCCCAGCCTGAAGCCTTTGAGGTGGTCTCTTTCGAGGACCAGCGCAAGGCTCCGGCGGACATGGTTGAGCAGTCAAACCTGGAATGGATACCGGCCTGACCCGGTCTTACCGGCGGTCAAGCAGTTTTTTCAGGGAATCGCGGAGGTCCGGTCTGCCGCCTTTCCCCTCAAGTTCCCGGTAAAGGGCTTCGAAAGAAGCCCTTGCTTTTTCTGGAAGCCGTTTGGACTGGACAGGCGTTTTCTTCTCAGCCGGGGGCTGGTCATCAAAGCTGACCTTCAGGCGGATTTGGCTGATGTCCCATCCCCTGCTTTTAAGCCCATGCTGCAGCAGGGAGGAACTCTGGCGGAGCCTCGCTGCCAGCGCCTGGTTCGGGGCGCCGATGGACAGGATGCCGTTTTCCAGCCGGAGGATGCGGCATCTGTTGAACCATGCAGGCATCAGTTTACGGCAGTCCGCCATGATGGCGGCATATTGCCGGGCGGTCTTGAAAAGCCGCTCCATATGTGCCTGCCCGTTGAGGTAATCAGACGGTGAGGAGAAAGTGCCTGTGCTGCCCATACTGGAAAGGGAAAGCCCTTGAAAGAAAAACCGAACTACCGCAACCATACCGCACAGTGGCAGGAAAAAACAACCGTTCCCTTGAAAACCGGCGGACAGTCCCCATTGTCTTTCCGTGCCGTCAGGATATTGCCCGAAAGCCATTCCGTTGCAATGGGGGCATGATAGAATGCCATATTACGGTATTTGCGCCCTGCGTTTCCAGCAGGGCTTGTTGTCATGCAGTATGCAGAGGGCATACTGCTTAATTTGATGGATGTGTCATGTCCTTTCTTACCAGTATATTTGGTAGCCGGAATTCCCGGCTGTTGAAGCGTTATGGGAAGACTGTAGCGCAGATCAATGCCATGGAACCCGCCATGGAGGCGCTCTCAGATGAAGAACTGAAAGCCAAGACGCCGGCGTTCAAGCAGCGCCTTGCCAATGGCGAATCCCTGGACAATCTGCTCCCTGAAGCCTTTGCCGTCTGCCGTGAAGCCAGCAGGCGGGTGCTGAAGATGCGCCATTTTGATGTCCAGCTGGTCGGTGGGATGGCTCTCCATTATGGCAAGATCGCTGAGATGGCGACCGGCGAAGGCAAGACATTGGTTGCGACGCTCCCTGCCTATCTGAATGCACTGACCGGACAGGGGGTCCATATTGTGACGGTCAATGATTATCTGGCACAGCGTGATGCGGAATGGATGTCACGCATCTATGGTTGGCTGGGATTGACGACAGGGGTCAACCTGCCGAGCATGAACCATGAGGAAAAGCGGGCAGCCTATGCCGCTGACATCACTTATGGCACCAACAACGAATTCGGCTTTGACTACCTGCGTGACAACATGGTTTACCACGTCAGTGACCGTGTCCAGCGGGGGCTGGTCTATGGCATTGTCGATGAGGTGGACTCCATCCTGATTGACGAAGCCCGTACCCCATTGATCATTTCCGGGCAGGCGGAGGATTCCAACGACCTGTATGAACGGATCAACGAGATTCCGCCGAAACTGACCCTGCAGATCGGGGAGGAAACCAAAGACGGCAAGGGCAAGATCGAGGTTCCCGGAGATTACACCAAAGACGAGAAGACCCGCCAGGTTTACCTGACGGATGCCGGTTACGAGAAAGCGGAAAAGATCCTGGCGGAAATGGGGCTGCTCCAGAAAGGCGCTTCCCTGTACGATGCCGCCCATATCATCCTGGTCCATCACCTGTATGCGGCACTGCGGGCCCATGCCCTGTTCCATCGTGACCAGCACTATGTCGTCCAGAACGATGAGATTGTCATTGTCGATGAATTCACCGGACGCCTGATGGAAGGGCGCCGGTGGTCTGAAGGCCTGCACCAGGCGGTAGAGGCGAAAGAGCACGTCACGATCCAGAACGAGAACCAGACACTGGCATCCATCACATTCCAGAACTACTTCCGTATGTACAAGAAGCTGTCCGGCATGACCGGTACGGCGGATACGGAAGCGTATGAATTCCAGGACATTTATGGGTTGGAAACCGTCGTCATCCCGACCAACCGGCCCAACCAGCGTCAGGATGCCTCCGACCTGGTTTACCGTTCTGAAGAAGAGAAATATGAGGCGGTGCTGGGAGATATCAAGGACTGCTACGAACGTGGACAGCCCGTGCTGGTCGGCACCACATCGATTGAGAACTCTGAAAGGCTGTCCGCCTACCTGGCCAAGATGGGCATCCCCCATAACGTGCTGAATGCGAAACAGCATGCGAAAGAGGCGCAGATTGTCGCACAGGCGGGGCGTCCGAAGATGATCACCATCGCCACCAACATGGCTGGACGCGGCACCGATATCGTGCTTGGCGGCAATGTCGAGAAACAGGTCGAATTCATCAAGGCGGATGACAAGATTCCCGAAGAGGAAAAAGCGGCGAAGATCAAGCAGCTTCAGGATGAATGGCAGTCCCTGCACGATTTTGTCCTTGCACAGGGCGGCCTGCATATCATCGGTACCGAACGCCATGAATCCCGCCGTGTGGACAACCAGTTGAGGGGGCGCTCCGCCCGTCAGGGCGACCCGGGCTCTTCCCGTTTCTACCTGTCGCTGGACGATGAGCTGCTGCGCATCTTCGCAGGCGATACGATGCGCAACATCATGAACCGCCTGAAGATGCCCCGTGGCGAGGCGATTGAATCCAAACTGGTCACCCGGTCGATTGAATCCGCCCAGCGCAAGGTTGAAGGCCATAACTTCGATATGCGCAAACAGCTGCTGAAATACGACGACGTTGCCAACGACCAGCGCAAGGTGCTTTACCAGCAGCGCAATGAACTGCTGGAAATGGCGGATACCTCTGAGCTGGCAAGGGACCTGCGCCATGGCACCTTCACCGACCTGTTCCGTTCTTATGTGCCGGAAGAATCCATCGAGGAACAGTGGGAAATCACCGAGCTTGAAAGAGAGCTGAAAAACATCTGGCAGCTTGAGATGCCGGTGCCGATGGCACAGATGCTCGAAGAGAACAAGGCCATGACCGATGATGACCTGCTCGAGGAACTCCTCCGGGTGGTTGATGGGCGCTATGAGGCAAAAGTCGAGATGGTGGACCGTGAGGCATGGGTTGAATACGAACGCGGCATCATCCTCCAGAGCATGGACAACTTCTGGCGTGAGCACCTGTCCTCCCTGGAACACCTGCGCAAGGGGATCCATCTGCGTGGCTATGCACACAAGAATCCAGAGCAGGAATACAAGTTTGAGTCCTTCAAGCTGTTTGACCAGATGCTGCGGATGATCCGTGATGATGCGACCAAGGTGCTGTTCCTTGTCAGGATCCGGACGAGGGAAGAAGTCGAGGCGGAACAGCAGGCGATGGCGGAACGTGCAGAGGCGGAAAGGCGCGCACTGGAAGAAGCCATGGCAGCGGCCGCCGCCCAGCAGAACCAGAAAATCACCATCAAGACAACCATCAGTGATGCGGATGACAGCAAGGCCGGGGACGGGAGCGGGAGCAAGAAAGTACAGCGCGTTGGCCGCAACGAACCCTGCCCCTGTGGCAGTGGCAGGAAATACAAGCATTGCCATGGCAAGCTGGCATAGACCCTGGCTGATGGCAAGTGATGGTTTTTTAGAAAGGATGGAAAATGGCAGTGAATCTCCCTTTCCCTGTGGCGTCTGAACTCAAGCCGGTTGCCGGGCTTGAGCTGGGATACGCCATGGCGGCGATCAAGAAAGAAAACCGGAAAGACCTGTTGGTCATCCGTCTGGCTGAAGGCGCAACGGTTGCCGGGGTTTTCACCAAGAACCGTTTCTGTGCCGCACCGGTGCAGATCTGCCGTGACAACCTGGCAAAGGCCAAGGCTTCGGGCAAGGGCATCCGCGCGTTGATGGTCAATACCGGCAACGCCAATGCCGGAACCGGGGAATCCGGATACCGTGATGCCATCCATACCAGTGCAGAACTGGCAGGCCTGCTGGGCGTTGCCCCTGAACAGGTATTGCCGTTTTCAACCGGTGTCATCCTGGAACCCCTGCCGGTTGACCGGTTGATTGCCGGGCTGCCTGCGGCGGTTGCCGGCCTGAAGGCGGACAACTGGCTGAATGCGGCGGAAGCCATCATGACCACGGACACCATACCCAAGGCGGCCTCGCGGACCGTCCAGCTCGATGGCAAGACCGTCACGGTGACCGGCATCTGCAAGGGGGCAGGCATGATCCATCCCAATATGGCGACCATGCTGGGGTTCATGGCGACCGATGCCGCCATCCCGCAGGAAGTCCTGGAAGGCATCCTCGAATATGCGGTCAGCAAATCGTTCAACTGCATCACCGTGGACGGTGACACCTCCACCAACGATTCCCTGATCCTGATGGCGACCGGCAAGGTTGATGTCGGCATCACCGGCGCCGATTCCGCCAACTGCCAGGCACTGCGGGATGCCGTCACCGGCCTGGCGCAGGAACTGTCCCAGAAGATTATCCGCGATGGGGAAGGGGCGTCCAAGTTCATCACCATCACGGTTGAACAGGGCGGTTCAGAAGAAGAATGCCGCAAGATTGCCTATGCCATCGCCCATTCGCCATTGGTCAAGACGGCCTTCTTCGCCTCTGACCCGAATCTGGGACGTATCCTTGCCGCCATCGGCTATGCGGGCGTAGAAGACCTCGATGTCGGAAAACTGGAACTCTATCTGGATGATGTCCTTGTCGCCAGGGATGGTGGCAGGAATCCCGCCTATCGGGAAGAAGATGGCCAGCGTGTCATGGACAAGCCGGAAATCCTCGTCCGTGTCGTGCTGGCACGGGGTAATGCCACTGCCACCGTCTGGACCTGTGACCTGACGCATGACTATGTCTCCATCAATGCCGACTACCGTTCATAAGCGATGATGACCAGGCTGGAACAGCTGCTTGAGCATGCCGATGCGGTGCTGACCCGCCTTGAAGCCGTATTGCCTGCGGCACAGGGGACAGCGCCCATCGACTGGAACACCCCGACCGCCGCGTACCGCTGGCGGCGGAAAAACGGTATTGGCACCCTCAAGGCGATTGCCCATATCTCGCCGGTCGCGATGACCGACCTGTTCTTCCTGGACCGTCAGAAAGCCCTGCTGGAGCAGAACACCCGGCAGTTCATCCAGGGGAAACCTGCCAACAACGTGCTGTTGACCGGTGCAAGGGGCACAGGCAAATCTTCCCTTGTCCGTGCCTGCCTGAACCGTTTCGCCGACCAGGGACTCCGCCTGATTGAGGTGGACAAAAACGACCTGATGGACCTGGATGACATCTCCGACCTGGTTGCCGGCCGTCCAGAGAAATTCATCCTCTATTGCGATGACCTTTCCTTTGATGAAGGCGACAGCAGCTACAAGACACTGAAAGCCGCATTGGATGGCAGCCTGTCCGCCCAGCCGGACAACGTGCTGATTTATGCGACCTCCAACCGCCGCCATCTGCTGGCGGAGAAACAGGCAGACAATGCCGGTTACCATCTGGATGACAACGGCGACATCCATCCCGGTGAGACATCCGATGAGAAGATATCCCTCTCAGACCGTTTCGGGCTCTGGCTTTCGTTCTACTCCTATACCCAGGACGAATACCTCGCCATCTGCGCCCATTGGCTCAAGTCGTTCGGCTGTTCTGAGGCGATGGTAGGGCAATCCCGCACAGAGGCGCTGCAATGGGCATTGCAGCGGGGCTCACGCACAGGCAGGACAGCCTACCAGTTCGCCCGTGACTATGCGGGCAGGAACCTGTGACCGGTTGCCGTTGTCCTGTCAGCAGCAGGGATTACCGGGCGACTCTCGCGCGGATATCCCTTTCATGGAGGCGTTCTTCTTGGGACGTGCTGAAGTCAACCCTTGAGATGCGTTTCCACCGGTTGCATTCCCAACCGTAATCAGGGTGCAGCCGGCAGTCCCTGCCCAGGGAGCCAGATGGACCGCCTTCGGTGACGGCAATCCAATGGGCGCGGTTGCTGTGTCGGCTGAACTGGCAGACGCCGACCTGCCTGTGCCCTGTGGTGAACAGCCTGCCATGGTCATAACATTTCAGTCTTTCCCTTGATGCGCCGTCATCGTATTTCACTTTTGACATGTTGTATTTGAACATATAGCCACCGTCATGACCGCCTCGATGGGGATGATGGTACGGCTGCGCCTGCGCAGACATGGCGGCACATGCCAGGAAAGCCGCCAAAGGGATGAGCTTCTTGATCATGATGGAATCCTTTACAGGTGTGGGTACAGTCAGGATTCTAGCAAATTTTGATGCAGACAATCGTCTTCTGCTGTTTCCGGCATCTCCGTTTTCCGGGGGCGCAGTCAGGATATGTTATCGGTTATACTTTCAGAATCCATGCCCTTCTCCCGTCCGGGAGCGCATTCTTTTGACAGTCATTTAGGGGAACAAGACGATGGCGGTGAATCTGAAAGACAAATTGGAGAAATGGAAAACCAAGCTCCTTGACCTGAGCAAACGGAATCCCTTGCTGAATTTCCGGTTCCGTAAAGGGACCAACCTGAAAATCATCGAACCGTCTTTCCTGGAACTCTGGGAGAGTTTCGTCCAGAAAGAACAGAAAATCACCTTCCCGCTGGTGACAGAAGAAGCCGCCGGGGTCACAGGCGGAGAGAAGGGGGCCGCCAAGACCAGGGCGAAATCAACCGCCGTCACCGATGACACACCGGGTGAACGCCAGCGCGCCTTGCGGAACCTCAAGAAAAAAGCCCAGCTGTTCCAGGAAGAACAGGGCATCAACGTCCTCTATATGAGCTTCGGGTTCCTGCGCTGGAACGAAAAGAACGGTGCCAAAGCGTTCTTTGACGCCCCATTGATCTTGGTGCCCGTCACCATCGCCTGGGAAAACATCCATGCGCCGTTTGTCCTGGGGCTGCACGAAGATGAAATCGTCTTCAACCCGACATTGAAATTCATGCTTGAAGACACCTACGGGTTGAAACTGCCGGAATTCGAGCATGAAGCCGACCTGAAAACCTATATCCAGAAACTCAAGGAAGTCCTGGACAACAAAGAATGGAGCATCCAGGAAGAAGTCGGTGTCGGGCTGTTCCACTTCCTGAAACTCAGCATGTATGACGACCTCAAGAAAAACGAGGAAGCCATCCTGAACAGCAAGCTCATCCGGGCGATTGCCGGGGACAGCTCCGCCGTGGATTTCACCATCCCCGACTTCAGCAACCTCGACAGCTCCGATGAACTCTCCCCGATGAAGACCTTCCAGGTCGTCGATGCCGACTCCAGCCAGCAGGAAGCCGTCCTCTGTGCAAAGAAAGGCATCAGCTTCATCCTTCAGGGGCCACCGGGAACCGGGAAGAGCCAGACCATCACCAACATCATTGCCGAATGCCTCGCCAACGGAAAGAAAGTCCTGTTCGTCGCTGAGAAAATGGCGGCGCTGGAAGTCGTTTACCG
>CALGGD010000078.1 GCA_937916185.1 uncultured Oxalobacter sp.
GATACAGTGAACGAGTAACTGGAAGCACCTTCTGGTCGCACCCCTCGCGGGTGCGTGGATTGAAACATCAAAGATGCGTCCGGGGCAATCAATGACGAAGGTCGCACCCCTCGCGGGTGCACAAAAATCCAGCACTTCATCGGAATGTGCTGGACTTGAATCTGGCGGAGAGGAAGGGATTTGAACCCCCGATACGGTTGCCCGTATACCGGATTTCGAGTCCGGCGCATTCAACCACTCTGCCACCTCTCCGTATCGGTTTGATGGACGGGATTATAGCAGGATTCAGGTTTGCCTGAAGGACGTTTTTGGCAGGGGCTGTCCGACTGGCATATAATAATTGTTCTCATTTGGAACTCAACGCATAGAGGCGGTTATGGCAGGCATTTACATCAAGACCCCTGAACAGATTGAAGGCATCCGCAAGGCAAGCAAGCTTGCGGCGGAAGTGCTGGATTATATTGAACCTTTTGTAAAACCCGGTATCTCAACCGGTGAGCTTGACAAACTCTGCCATGAGTTCATCACGGACCATAATGCGGTTCCTGCCCCATTGAATTACGCCCCACATGGTTCAACCCCCTACCCCAAGGCGACCTGCATCTCGCTGAATGAGGTGGTCTGCCATGGGATTCCGAATTTCAACAAGAAGCTGAAAAAAGGTGATGCCCTGAACATCGACATCACGGTGATTCTGGATGGCTATTACGGGGACACCAGCCGGATGTTCTTTGCCGGTGAACCGTCCATCATGGCGAAACGGCTTGCACGCATCACTTACCAGTGCATGTGGCTGGGTATCCAGGAAGTGAAGCCTGGCAACCATTTCGGCGATATCGGCTATGTCATCCAGCATTTTGCTGAGAATGCCGGATACAGTGTTGTCCGGGAATTCTGCGGTCACGGTGTCGGCATCGAGTTCCATGAAGAGCCACAGGTGCTGCATTACGGCCGCCGTGGCACGGGTGAGGAAATCAAGCCGGGGATGATTTTTACGATTGAACCGATGATCAATGCCGGCAAACGGGCAATCACCCAGCTGAATGACGGCTGGACAATCCGCACGAAAGACCGCAGCCTGTCCGCACAATGGGAACATACGATTCTGGTGACTGATACTGGTTATGAGATTCTGACGGTTTCCCCGAATATGCCTGTACCGCCCAAGTTCATCACTGAAGGCAAGTAATGGTATAGACTGTTGCTATTGAAATGTCCGCCAAGGATAGGCAATGGCAACAGAAAAGGTTCCTTCTTTCCGGCAGCAGCTGACCGCAATGCGGGAAGCTGCGATTACTGATTTCCAGACGCATCCCCGCCCGCAATGGCTGTTAAAAACGCTCTGCCGCAGTGTGGACAGCGTGCTGGCTGGCATGTGGAAATCTGTTGGCATTCCATCAAGGCATACGCTGGTGGCGGTCGGCGGTTATGGCAGGGGCGAATTGTTCCCCCATTCGGATGTCGATGTGCTGGTGTTACTGGCAGACAGCCCGGATGAGGCGTTGAATGCCAAGCTGGAAGCGTTCATCCAGGAACTCTGGTCTTTGGGACTGACAATCGGCCACAGTGTCCGGACGGTGGCGGAATGCATCGAGGAAGCCGCCAATGACATCACCATCCAGACAAGCCTGCTGGAAGCCCGTTTTGTGACGGGAAGCCGGAAACTGTTCCACCAGATGAAGGAACGCTATGATGCGGCGATGGACCCGCAGGCGTTTTTCATTGCGAAGACGCTGGAAACCCGGCAGCGGCATCTGAAGTTCGGTGACACGCCTTACAGCCTTGAGCCGAACTGCAAGGAAGGTCCGGGTGGACTACGTGACCTGCATGTGATCCTTTGGACAGCGAAGGCGGCGAAACTTGGCTTTTCCTGGCAGGAACTGGCGGAAAAAGGACTGCTGACAGCTTCTGAGGCACAGCAGTTGCGCAAGAAGGAACGGGCTTTCAAGGATATCCGTATCCGCCTGCATATCCAGGCAAAGCGGGCGGAAGACCGTCTGCTGTTTGACCTGCAGATGCCGGTTGCCGAGACTTTTGGATTCCGTAAGAAAGGTCAGCTGCTGGATGCCCGGACGGCGAGTGAATGCATGATGCAGCGGTATTACCGGGCAGCGCATTCGGTCTGCCAGCTGAATATGATCCTGCTTCAGAACCTGCAGTTCCGGCTGTTCCCGAAACCGCAGGTCACTGTCCGGCTCAATGACCGTTTCAATGAGGTGAACGGTCTGCTGGATATTGCCTCGGATACGGTGTTCACCAGACATCCTTCTGCGATTTTTGAGGCGTTCCATCTGCTGTCACAACGGGCTGACCTGAAGGAGATGACGGTGCGGACACAACGGGCGATGTGGCATGCCCGCATGAATATTGACCGGCATTTCCGCAGCAACCGGACAAACCATGCGTTTTTCCTGAAAATCCTTCAGTCTGAGCGGTTCGCTGTCCGTACTTTGGCGTATATGAACCGCATGGGCATCCTGGGACGCTATCTGCCGAATTTCGGACGGATTGTCGGTCAGATGCAGTATGACCTGTTCCATCAGTTCACGGTTGACCAGCATACGCTGAAGGTGCTCGAGAACCTGCATCATTTCTCACGGGCACGGTATGCGCATGAAGATCCGCTTTGCAGTCATCTGATGACAGGGTTCAGCCGTCAGTGGGTGCTGTATGTCGCCGCCCTCTTCCATGACATCGCCAAGGGGCGGGGGGGAGACCATTCCCTACTCGGGATGCGTGATGCCCACCGTTTCTGTATCCAGCATGGGATGACGGCTGAAGATACAGAACTGGTGGTGTTCCTTGTCAGGGAACACCTGACGCTGTCAACGTATGCCCAGAAGCGGGATCTTTCTGATCCGGAAGTCATCAATACGTTTGCCGGGATTGTCGGGGATGACCGGCGTCTGACGGCGCTGTTCCTGCTGACAGTGGCGGATATCCGG
>CALGGD010000079.1 GCA_937916185.1 uncultured Oxalobacter sp.
CCTGGCATCTGTCGCCAGGTTGCCGGATGCGCCATACTGTGTCGGTTTTGCCGCAGAATCGGAAAACCTCCGGGAATATGCGGAAGCCAAACGCCGCAAGAAAGGCATCCCGTTGCTTGTCGGGAATATCGGTCATGAGACCTTTGGCAAGGATGACAATACACTGGTCCTTTTTGATGAGACAGGTGCATTGGAACTGCCGCATGACACCAAGCGCAACCTGGCACGTAGGCTGATTGAGCAGCTGGCATCACGTCTGTAGAGGCATTATGAAAACCATAGATGTCAGGATACTCGACCCTAAAATGCAGGCATACCTGCCTGCTTACGCAACGGCAGGCAGTGCCGGGCTGGATTTGCGGGCATGCATCGGCAAGCCCATTGAACTGCTGCCCGGGCAGACAGAACTTGTGCCGACAGGACTTGCCATCCATATCAAAGACCCGGGCTATGCCGCCATGATCCTGCCACGCAGTGGGCTGGGACACCGTCATGGCATTGTGCTGGGAAACCTTGTCGGACTCATTGATTCCGATTATCAAGGCCAGCTTATGGTATCTGTCTGGAACCGTGGCAGCACACCCTTTATACTGAATCCGATGGAACGCATGGCGCAGCTTGTCATCGTGCCTGTTGTGCAGGTCGGATTCAATGTTGTTGACAGGTTTGCCGGAACCGGTCGCGGGGAAGGCGGCTTCGGCAGCACAGGAAACCAATAACCCAGGAAAGAAGACATGCTTAACCGTCTTAAGAACTTAACAGAAAACCTCCGTACCATCCTGCGTCCGGTCATTGCCGGTGCGGCAGCGGCTGTATTGCTGAGTTCATGCGCGACAGAAAGCGCATGGAACGACAGTGATATCGCCCTTGAGACTTCGGGGCCGGCAAAACTGAAACAGCTCGTTGAGATGCAGGACCGGCTTGAGGATGTCAGCGGACGCCTGCTGATCAGGAATACCGACCTCTGTCAGCGGCATCTGCGGAATATCCTTGGTTTCAGCGTTGCCAATAAATATTCTTTTTCTGCCGCCAATGCGGATCTGGCAGAAAGTGCCTTGGGATTGGGCAACCGTTTACAGGTCATGAATGTCATCCCTGGTACAGGTGCTGAAAGGGCAGGGTTGAAACGGGGGGATATCTTGGTCAGCATCGATGGACGGACTGCTCCCCAGGGCAGCAATGCGGAACATGCCGCTGTCCAGCTTCTGTCTCCTGCTGTCGCAGAAGGCCGCAATATCAAGGTGACAGTGTCCCGCAACGGTGCCAACCGTACACTGACGGTTCCCCTGACGCTGTCTTGCGGCTTCCATGTTGAATTGGGGCAGTCACCGAGCGTGACCGCCTTTTCAGACGGCAACCGTATCATGGTGACACAGGGCATGATGTTCTATGCGAAAACCGATGAATCCCTCGCTTATGTCATCGCCAAGGAAATGGCGCATACCGTCCTGAATCATCCCAGACTGGTCAACAACACCAGCCGGGCAAAGCTCCTTATCGACAACCTGATCCAGACCCCGCCCAAGTCAACGGATACAACGGGCCTGAAACCGATGTCAAAACGGTTTGATATCGATGCGGATTCTGTCAGCCTTGCCATGCTGGCGCGTGGTGGTTACAACATTGATGGGACAACCCGTTTCTGGCGGAACATGGCTTACCACTTCCCTGCATCCCGCAAGAAGCACTATACGTCACTGCACCCGGAAGCTTCAGCACGTGTCAGTGTCATGCCGCAATCCATCAGCCGTATCAAGGCCATTGAGAAACGCCGCAAGGCTTTGCCTTCCACACGGTGAGACGATAGGGCTGGAAACGGAACGGTGCCGGCGGTCCCGTTTCTTTTCTTATAGGCATCAGGATAGACAGACGGCATGGATTCCCCGCTTCTCTTCTCATTGATAGGGATTTTCTGCATCGGCGCAATCAGCATTCCGCTGGCGGCACTGCTGTCGTTCTCATTCCTGTCAAAAATGATCGAGCTCATGATCAGCCTGTCGGTTGGCATGATGCTTTCCACTTCCCTGCTGCATGCCTTGCCGGAAGCCGCTGAGATGTTCGGGGAGCCTGACAGGCTGTTTGCGACATTGCTTGTCGGACTGCTTGGCTTCTTCCTGCTGGAGAAGCTCGCCATCATGCGGCACTCGCATCACCACGAACATGATGGACACCACCATGAACATGGGCATGACCGCCATGAAGCCGGGGCTTCAGGATGGATGATTCTTGTTGGACATGGATTCCACAGCTTCACCGATGGCATCCTGATTGCCGCAGCGTTCCTGACCAATCCCTATCTGGGACTCATCACCTGCCTTGCCATCCTTGCTCATGAGATTCCAAACCAGGTTGGGGATTTCATTGTCCTGCTCAATGCGGGCTTCTCGAAGCGGCGGGCATTGGCCTACAGCCTCTGCAACACCATCAGCGCAGCCATCGCATCGGTCATCGGCTATTGCACCCTTGAGAAATCACATGCCTTGATCCCCTATGTGCTGACACTGGCATCAGCAGGGTTCATCTATATCGCACTGAGTGACCTCATGCCGCAGATGCAGCAGCGGACCAAACTGCGTGACACCATTCCCCAGGTTATCCTGGTTGCTGTCGGTATCGGCATCATTTTCTGCCTGACCCATCTGCTGCATCATCACCACTGATGCGGAGCAGTCAGAAAAACGTGGAAAAACAGGCACATTCTGAAAGAATCCAATTGCAGGAATGAGTGCCAGAAGCTATAATCTCTACCTTTCCGTGCGTTCAGGAAAACAATAGAAGGCTGTGTCTGCTGTTAAATCAGTGGAACCACCCATTTGGACGCTTTTTCTCACTTTTAGGAATTTTTATGAAAACCTTTTCCGCTAAGGCCAGCGAAGTCCAGCGTAACTGGTTTGTGATTGACGCCACCGATAAGGTGCTCGGCCGTGTTGCCAGCGAAGTGGCACGCCGTCTGCGTGGCAAGCACAAACCTGAATATACCCCTCATGTCGACACCGGTGATTACATCATCGTCATCAATGCAGCGAAACTGCGTGTGACCGGTGCCAAGAACACTGACAAGAAATACTACCGTCACAGCGGTTATCCTGGCGGCATCTATGAAACGACATTTGAAAAGATGCAGCAGCGTTTCCCAGGCCGTGCCTTGGAAAAAGCCGTCAAGGGCATGCTGCCAAAAGGCCCTCTGGGCTATGCCATGATCAAGAAGCTGAAAGTCTATGCAGATGCATCCCATCCACATAGCGCTCAGCAGCCACAGCCACTGGAAATCTAAGGAACGAACATGATCGGTAACTACAATTACGGAACCGGCCGCCGCAAAAGCGCTGTAGCACGTGTTTTCATCAAAGCAGGTTCTGGCAACATTGTTGTCAACGGAAAACCAGCAAACGAATATTTCTCCCGTGAAACCGGTATGATGGTCATCCGTCAGCCACTGGAGGTCACTGACAATGTCGAACGTTTTGACATCATGGTCAACGTCAAGGGTGGTGGCGAATCCGGCCAGGCAGGTGCTGTCCGTCATGGTATCGCCCGTGCGCTGATCGATTACGATGCAGCCCTGAAGCCAGCACTGTCCAAAGCAGGACTGGTTACCCGTGATGCCCGCGAAGTTGAACGTAAGAAAGTCGGTCTGCGCAAGGCACGCCGCGCGAAACAGTTCTCCAAGCGTTGATATCCATCAGGTCTTGGACCTGTTTGCTGCGAAATACAAAGCTGTCTGGCTCCGGTCAGGCGGCTTTTTTCTCATTGGCTGCCTGACGCCAGGCTTTTGGATTATCATTCCACTGTTTTTCCCAGTTTTTTGTTCCCGTTTATCTGTGAGGTCAGAACATGATTAAAGTCGGTATTGTCGGAGGTTCCGGTTACACCGGGGTTGAATTGCTGCGTCTCCTTTCCCGTCATCCAGAAGTCCAGCTTACTGCCATCACTTCCCGTGGGGATGCCGGTACCCGTGTTGATGACATGTTCCCATCCCTGCGGGGCATTGTTGACCTGAGTTTCACTGCCCCTGACCAGTCCAACCTGAATGGATGTGATGTCGTTTTTTTTGCGACGCCCCATGGTGTTGCGATGTCACATGCAGAAGCGCTGCTTGCAGCAGGGGTACGCATCATTGACCTGGCAGCGGATTTCAGGCTCAAGGATACAGCTGAATTTGAAAAATGGTACAAAATCCCGCACAGCTGTCCAGGCATCTTGGCTGAGGCGGTTTATGGCCTGGCGGAAATCAACCGAGATGCCATCAGGAAAGCCCGCGTTATTGGATTGCCTGGGTGTTATCCAACGTCGGTCCAGCTTGGCTTTGCGCCATTGCTCCGGCAGGGCAAACCGCTTGTCAATGAATCAGGACTCATTGCCGATTGCAAATCCGGTGTGTCCGGCGCAGGCAGAAGGGCATCTGTCGGCTCCCTGTTTGCCGAATCGTCAGACAACTTCCATGCCTATGGTGTCAAAGGCCATCGGCATCTGCCTGAAATCGTCCAGGGACTCAAGGTGCTGACAGGCAACACCCGTGATATCGGCCTGACATTTGTGCCGCATCTGACCCCGATGATCCGGGGCATCCATTCCACACTTTACGCAGCCATAGCCCCCGGCTGTGAAAACATCGATTACCAGAAACTTTATGAGGATTTCTATAAGGACGATCCATTTGTCGATGTGATGCCGGCAGGGTCACATCCAGAAACCCGCAGTGTGCGTTCCTCCAACTATCTGCGTATTGCCATACACCGTCCGATGGACGGCAATACCCTGGTCATCCTTGTTGTGGAAGACAACCTGGTCAAGGGTGCTGCAGGTCAGGGTGTCCAGTGCATGAACCTGATGTTCGGGCTTGACGAAACCACAGGACTCAAGATTGTGCCAGTCCTGCCCTGAGCAGGAAAGCGGCGATACGCCTATAATGGCAGGCAATGGAAGGGAGGATTCAGGACCATGAGTGGAGAAAAGATACAGGAACCGGTGGAAGAACTGGATTATAAGAACCCAATCAGGATGAGTGACAATGCGGTTGCCAAGATCAGGGAACTGCTGGAAGAAGAAGGCAATCCAAACCTCAAGCTGCGGGTGTTTGTGCAGGGCGGTGGCTGTGCCGGCTTCCAGTATGGGTTCAGCTTTGATGAAAACATTGCGGAAGATGACACCGTTGTTGAGAAAGACGGTATCCAGATGCTGATCGATGCCATCAGCTACCAGTATCTGATTGGCGCACAGGTCGATTACAAGGACGACCTTGAAGGCGCGCAGTTCACCATCAAGAATCCCAATGCAACAACAACCTGTGGTTGCGGCTCTTCATTTTCCGTCTGACCTTCTGGCAAGGCCGATCCAGGAAAAGCAGATGTTTCCGCATCTGCTTTTTTCATGGCTGCCTCCTGGTGGAGGACATAAAGGTTCCTGAACAGGATGCGGCATATGCACAGGCCCGACGTCATGTTGCTGTTTTTTCAAATTCCTACTGATTTCCTATGGTTTTTGAGATGAATAGTTGATTGAAAAAGTCGGGTATTCTATACTCCCAACCTGTTCAACGTTTTTTTCATTCGGGAAACGAGACGATGCGTCTGACGACAAAAGGGCGTTTTGCCGTGACAGCCATGATTGACCTGGCAAGGAACCAGCATGAGGGACCGGTTTCCCTGCTGGGAATCAGTGAACGGCAGGATATTTCGGTTGCCTATCTGGAGCAGCTGTTCTCAAGGCTGCGCCGGGGAATGCTTGTCAGGTCGGTGCGCGGACCTGGCGGTGGCTACCTGTTGGCGCGCGATGCGGTTGACATCTCGGTGGCTGACATCGTGTTCGCTGTCGATGAGCCATTGGATGTGACACGGTGTGGCGGGTATGGCAACTGCGCAAAAGGCAGCATCACCTGCATCACGCATGACCTGTGGGCAAGCCTGAATGAAAGGATTGTGGATTACCTGGCCTCGGTCTCATTGGCATCGCTGGCTGATGGGGTGATGACGGAAAACACCGTTGGGCGGGAAAACACAATGATTTTTATAAAACAAGACAACAGGCATAACACAAGAACAAGAACGGAAGAAGTATGAGCGACCCTATCATTCAGCCAACCCAATGCAGCATCCTGAAGGAAGCTGTCGGGGATGATGCTTATCCCATTTATCTGGACAATTCAGCAACGACACCGGTCGATCCCCGTGTCGCAGACAGGATGATTCCTTATTTGTGCACACATTTCGGCAATGCGGCATCCAATACCCATGCCTATGGCTGGCATGCGGAGAAGGCGGTCGAGGAGGCGAGGGGGCATGTGGCAGCATTAATCAATGCGGATCCGCGT
>CALGGD010000080.1 GCA_937916185.1 uncultured Oxalobacter sp.
GGTTTCGTCAATGGCAGGACCTTCGATGACACCATCTTCAGGACCAATCTGGAAGCAGCCCATGCCATCGCCCGCCAGTTGAGGCTGCGCAACCTCGGGGGCATCATCATCCTCGATTTCATTGACATGGTGAACCCTGTACACCAGCAGGCGGTGATTGAAGAACTGCGCAAGGCACTGATGCTTGACCGCACAAAAGTCTCCGTCTCTGCACTGTCAGCACTGGGACTGGTCGAAATGACCCGGAAACGCACCCGTGAATCACTGGCGCACATCCTGTGCGAACCCTGCCCTATCTGCAACGGCAAAGGACAGATCAAGACCGCCCAGACCATCTGTTATGAAATCATGCGGGATATCAGCCGTGAGGCAAAACAGTTCAGCCCACGCGAATTCCGCATCCTTGCCTCGCAGATTGTCATCGACCGCTTCCTTGAAGAAGAATCCCAGCATCTTGCCGGATTAGGCGACATCATCGGCAAACCGATTTCCCTGCAGGTTGAACCCTCATACCATCAGGCACAATATGACGTGATTCTGATGTGATTGGCAAATCAACATCACAAGAAAAAGAACTTCGGGAAATGTTCTTTCCGATATTCCTTGGCTTTCTGATGTCCCATCCCTTCTGCCTTTTCTAGATACGCCTTTGCCTTTTCATCGTCTTTCCGTGCATTAGACTTGCCCTGATGATAGGCAATCCCCAACCGGTAAAGGATTTCAGGATTCTCCAACGCTTTCTGCGCCTTCTGATATTTCAGCCTTGCAGATTTCTCCCAGAAAAGAACAGCTTGAAACTGATTCCTGTTACCCGTTTTCCCCTCATCCAGTATCCAGCCATAGTCATACATGGCTTTGGCATCATTCTGATCCACCAGCATTTCGAGCCAAGGTAGTGCAGCTTCGTATTTCTTACGTTCGAGCAGTTCCCCCCCTAATCTTTCAAGAATCCCTGTTTCTGCAAACTTGTTCAAATATCGTTTATCCTGCCGGCAGGCTTTTATCCACAAATCAGCGGCCTTTTCAATGTCCTGCCTGACTGACTCTCCCTGATAATACATATCAGCCAACGCATACTGCGCTTTTGCCAACTGCTGATCCGCTGCCTTCTGGTACCATTCGAAGGCCTTTTTACCATTTCTTTGCTGACCACCACGTCCCAGTTGATAGGCTTCCCCTAAATCAAACTGGTTCTCAGCCTCATACAGCTTCTCTTTTGCCTGTTGCCATCCCTGCCCAGCAGCCTTGTCCCAATAAGAAACTGCCCAATGAAGATCATTCCTGCTTTCCTGATGGACACCCTTTTCATACAAGAAAAGCCCATACTGGAACTGTCCCCTGGCGTCTCCTAGATTTGCGGCCTTTTTCAGGTATTTCTGAGCCAGTCCTTCGTCTTTCTCAATATCAGGGGGATTTCCTTTCAAATACATCTCTCCTAAGACTGCTTGCCCCCTTGGTGATTTCAAAAGTTCTTCCGCTTCTGAAGACTCTTTTGCCTGCAACAGTAAACGCACCCCCTTGAATGCCCGATCTCCCTCATGTTGCAGAAGGCTTTTGCCCAACCATACTTGGGCTGGCGGATATGCCTGACCGGACAATTGCTCCAGCAACGCTTCGCCTTGCCTGACATTTCTTGAAAAAGGCGCTTTGCCTTCCAGATTACCGATTGCCAGCAAAAATCTTTTTTCGGGCTCTTCAAGGAATGACTTGGCTTCATCGCTACCGGTTTCTTCTGCAACCTTTATCCAGTAAATCCCACGATAGCTGTCTTCCAAAACACCGGTTCCTTTAAGATAAAAGCATCCCAGACGGAACTGGGCAGCAGTATTGTCCGCTTCAGCCGCCTTTTTCATCCATTCAAAGGCTTTGTCATCATTTTTCCCAAAACCCATTGAACCTTTTTCATAGGCACAACCAAGCCAGTACATAACCGCTGATTCCTGCAATGCTTGTTCAGCATCAGAATTTCCTCTATCCGCTGCCTTTTTCAAGAGCACAGCCCCTTCTTCGGGCAGATAATCTCCATAATCAGGATCCAGCAAAACCCTGCCATATTCATACATGGCGGGTAGA
>CALGGD010000081.1 GCA_937916185.1 uncultured Oxalobacter sp.
TAAGAGCAGGTAGATTTGATAGACAAATAGTAGTTGGAGCACCAGATGTTAAAGCAAGAGAAGATATATTAAAAGTACATGCAAGAAAGAAAAGATTAGCTGATGATGTAGACTTTTCTACAATAGCTAAAAATACAGCAGGATTTGTTGGAGCAGACTTAGAAAATATTTTAAATGAAGCAGCACTTTTAGCTGCAAGAGCTAATAAAACAGAAATTAGTATGAAAGAAATAGAAGATGCCATGGTTAAAGTTACTATGGGACCTGAAAAGAAAACAAGAGTTATTAGTGATAGAGAAAAAAGACTTGTTGCTTACCATGAAGGTGGCCACGCAGTTGCAAGTTTCTTCTTACCAACACAAGATTCTGTTCATGAGATTTCAATTATTCCTAGAGGAATGGCTGGAGGTTATACTATGTATAAACCTTCTGAAGATAGACAATTCATGAGCAAAACGGAAATGGAAGAACAGTTAGTATCATTACTTGGTGGTAGAGTTGCAGAAGAATTAATTATAGGTGACATTTCTACTGGAGCTAGTAACGATATTGAAAGAGCTACAAAAATTGCAAGAGCAATGGTTACAAAATATGGTATGACTAAAAAATTAGGCGCGATTACTTATGGTAATGGTCAAGAAGAAGTATTCTTAGGAAGAGATTTAGCACAAGGAAAAGACTACAGTGAAGAAACAGCAGGACTTATTGATGAAGAAGTTAAGAGAATTATAGATACAGCATATGAAAGAGTAACTAAAATATTAAATGACAATGTAGAAAAACTTCATAAAGTTGCATCAGTTCTTTTAGATAAAGAAAAAAAGGAACTGGAAAAGCTGACAGCAACAGATGCTGAAGCAGCAAAAGCCTATGAGGAATTTCTTGCAAAAATTACATTGCAACAGAAACTGATTGATACCCGAAAAGCTGAGAACCTTACCCAGCTGGATGTTGCACGGGCAGCGGGAATTTCTCAGCAAGCTGTGAGCCGTATCGAAAAAGGAGCCGGTGCTACAATCAATTCACTGATTAAATACCTGACAGGCATTGGATACAGCATAGAATTGAAAAAAATCTAATCGTCAATCAGTACAATGCCCGCCCAAAACCGAGACACCGCACAGATAGACGGTTACCTCGACATGCTTGCCGGACAGCGCAAACTGTCTGACCATACCGTTGAAAACTACCGCCGTGACCTTGACCAGCTGCTGCTGCTGGCAGACGGCACACCGCTGGCGGCACTGAAAGAAACCGACATCCGCCGCTTTTCCGCCATCCTGCACAGCAAAGGGCTTGGGGCACGTTCCATCAGCCGCAGACTGTCCGCCTGGCGGGGTTTTTACCACTGGTTATTGGAACAGTCCGTGATTGCGGTTGATCCGACTGAAAACATCCATGCGCCCAAGAAAAACAAGCCCCTGCCAAAAGCCCTGACAGTCGATGATGCCGTCCGGCTGGTCGCCTCGACCTCCAAAGAAGAACAGTCCAGGGAAAAAGAACAGCCAACAGCCATCCTCTGCGACCAGGCGATGTTTGAACTGCTCTACTCCAGTGGCCTGCGTGTCTCGGAACTGACTGACCTGGATATCCATGCCGTCCATAACCAAAACCATCAATCCATCGGCTGGCTGAACCTGGATGAAAAAGAAATCACCGTCACCGGCAAAGGCAACAAGACCCGAACCGTGCCCGTTGGTGATGCCGCTGTTATGGCACTCAGGAAATGGCTGGCCGTCCGTGATACCCTGCTGAAAACAGACAGCCCACCTGACAGCCGATATGCGCTGTTCCTCAACACCCAGGGCAGACGGATGTCCCCCCGCATGGTACAGCTACGGCTGAAAGCCCATGCAGAACGGCTGGGACTGCCGATGAAAGTCCACCCGCATATGCTCCGCCATTCATTCGCCTCGCATATCCTGCAATCCTCCGGTGACCTGCGTGCTGTCCAGGAAATGCTCGGGCATGCCTCCATCGCCTCCACCCAAATCTACACCTCACTCGACTTCCAGCATCTGGCGCAGGTCTATGATGCCGCCCATCCACACGCAAAGAAGAAATAAATTCCAAATCAGTCAAGTAAAACACTCCAAATCCGTCAAGCATGTGTTATGTGTATTCGTCTGCGAATGGGGGAAACACTGTTGACCTGCCAACCAGTTTAAGATTATCGTTGTCTCATCCATTCTTAAAATACTATTTTAAGAATTTCGTTTTTCAGTAAATTCTTAAAATAAGGTGTATCCGTCATGATCAAGCGAGAACATTACATATCCCAAATCAGACCTTTCTACGAAAGTGACTTGGTAAAAATCATCACCGGAATCCGCCGTTGTGGAAAGTCAGTCATCTTGCAGCAAGTGCGTGGAGAATTGGAATCTGAAAGACTTTCTCATGATGGATGATTTGGACTGATTTGTGTGATTCACAGACATGAAAGGATATCGTACTTTAGACTGGTAATTGTTGTCAGTTTCAATTTGAATTGGAATTATTCATATAAAACCTGTTTCAAAATAAATTCAATTTTCTCCAAATATATCCCGGGTATAGACTTTAGCTTGACAGATTTCCAATTCAGGCGAAAACCGGTTGGCAACGATGATATCTGCTGTCTCTGTAAATATTTCCCAATCATTCTCCACTTTATAGCCATGCCAATGGCTGTCATGACAGGTAGGCTCATAGACAATAATTTTGACTGCTGCCTCTTTAAGACGCTGCATGACTCCTTGAACAGCCGATGCTCTGTAATTGTCACTGCCGCTTTTCATAATCAGACGGTAAATGCCAACAACCTTAGGATTCTTACGCATTATTTGAAAAGCGATGAAATCCTTCCGGGTCTCATTCGCATCGATTACCGCTTTGATGATATCGTTTGGAACCCCCTCATAATTGGCAAACATCTGCATCGTATCTTTTGGCAGACAGTAACCCCCATAACCAAATGAAGGGTTGTTATAGTGACTGCCAATCCTAGGATCAAGACTGACACCGCGGATAATCTGTTCAGCGTTCAGCCCATGGGCTTCTGCGTAGGTATCCAACTCATTGAAAAAGGCAACACGTAATGCAAGAAAAAAGTTGGCGAAGAGTTTGATACTTTCAGCTTCTTTCGCCTGGACAATCATGATTGGCGGAAGAGGACTCCTGTCCAGAGAGGCTTCCTGTAACAGTTCAGCAAATTTTCCAGCTTTCTGCCTTGCCGTTTCATCAGCATCAGCAGGAACGCCAACAATAATCCTTGACGGGTGAAGATTATCGTACAATGCCCTTCCCTCTCTCAGGAATTCCGGTGAGAAGAGCAGATTGGGAATTTTGTATTTTTTGACAGTTTCATCCAAAAAACCGACTGGCACAGTCGATTTGATGATGACAGTTGCAGCCGGATTGACCTTTTCAACCACCTTCAGAACCTCATCAATTGATGACGTGTCAAAACAATTTTTCTCAAGATCAAAGTCTGTTGGCGTGGCAATGATGATAAAGTCAGCTTCCCGGTAGGCAGATTCGCCATCAACAGTTGCTGTCAGATTCAGTTGCTTTTCTGACAGGAACTGTTCAATTTCCCCGTCAGTGACGAACGATTTCCTGCTGTTGATCTGATTGATTTTCTCCTGAACAATGTCCACAGCAGTGACATGGTGCCTTTGCGACAGCAAGACTGCCAAACTTAGACCAACATATCCTGTTCCTGCCACTGCAAGTTTCATCGTGAATCCTCATCTCCTGTCTGAAATCATCGCTTGCAGTAGAAATCCTTGTACCAGCGTACAAATCTTTCCAAGCCTTCCTGCAATGAAGTTTTTGGACTCACCTTGAAATCCCTGATCAGGTCATCAACATCTGCATATGTCTGATAGACATCGCCCAGCTGCATCGGTAAATATTCTTTCTTTGCAGGCGAATCAATCAATTTATACTTCAAAAGAAATTTCTCAAGTGTTTCAATCAAGACTTTCAGGGATTCAGGTTTATTATTACCGATGTTATAAACCTTGAAACGTGCCCCTGTATCAGATTTATCTGGCGGACTAAACAACATACGGGACATGCAATCCGTGACATCGTCAATGTAAGTAAAATCCCTGTACATGTCTCCATTGTTATAGACCTGTATTGGTTCTTTATTGACCATCTTATTCGTAAACTTAAAATAAGCCATATCAGGTCTTCCCATAGGTCCATAAACAGTAAAGAACCTCAGTCCCGTGCAAGGAATATCATAGAGCTTGCTGTATGTATGTGCAAAAAGCTCATTTGATTTTTTTGTTGCGGCATACAGCGAAACAGGGTTGTCCACCTTGTCTTCTGTAGAATACGGCACCTTTTTATTTGAACCGTATACGCTTGAAGATGAAGCAAATACCAGGTGTTCAACAGGATTATGACGGCAGCATTCAAGAATGTTGTAAAAACCAATCATGTTGGACTTAATGTATGCATCAGGATTTGTAATTGAGTAGCGTACGCCTGCCTGGGCAGCAAGATTTACGACAATCTGAGGCTTGTATTTTGCAAACACGTTCTGCATTACCATCATGTCAGAAATGTCTGCCTTTATGAATTCAAAACGCTTTCCGAACGTACTCAGCATTTTGAGGCGTTCATCTTTAAGGGAGGTGTCGTAATAATCTGTAATGCAGTCAAGTCCAATAACTTTTAAGGAAGAGACTGTTTCAAGAAGTTTTTTAGAAAGGTAACTTCCGATAAATCCGGCAGCTCCTGTAACCAGAATTGTTTTATTTTCAAAAGATATTTTTGCCATTTTTTTGTCTCCAATTTCAAATATTTTCTAATAAATTATCTAATAAGATATTCTGCAAGATCATTAAGGTCTTTTTTCTGTTTTGCGGTTATGTAATCATGCCGTATTTCTGATTTTTTTTGAAGTTCTTTGTAAAAGTTTTCGTCCAAAATCTGAATTATTCTGTTTTTTATTTCAGAAACTGAATATGGATCAAAATAAACGGCAGCATCTCCGCAGACTTCCGGAATAGAAGTTGTTCCGCTTGCAAGAACCGGAACCCTATATTTCATGGAATCAATAGGCGGGTAGCCGAATCCTTCGTTTAGAGACGGATAGATAAATGCATATGCGCTTCGATTCAAAAGTTCAAGTTCATCGCGTTCTACATATGAAAGAAGTTTCACTGCATCTTTATTTTTTATGTGCCTGGAGAATACCTTTTTATCTGTAACGCCTGTTACTACCAGTTTGAAACCTGTCAAGCTTCCGTCAGAAACAAGCTGGTCAAATGCAAGGACTGCGCGCAATGCATTTTTATTCCATCTTGCTGCGCTTGTAATAAGAAAGAATTTTCCCTTAGAGATACCAAAATCTTTAAGCCGTGAATCATCTAGTGCTGAGCTTACGGACTTGTAATTATCAAGCTGGTCAAAAGTAGGCGAGGCAAACACTGGAATGTTCCTACTTTTTGTTTCTGGATAAAATGTTTCTATAGAAGCCTTTGAATGTCTTGAAATTGTAATTACATTAATGCGGGAATCCGTTACAAGACGTCCGTTTATAACTTTCAGCTTTTTTTCATACCATTTTTTGAATAATGTCATGAAAAGAACATCAATAATCAGCTGTTTTTTGTTTTTTTCATAGCAGAGCATTACCGGATCAGTCGGTTTTTCAAGTGTTCTTAAGCCGTGAACTGTTGTATATACTTCAAGCTGCCCTAAAGGCCAGTTCTGGTTTAAATTAAGCATTGCAGAATATGCCCTGTCAATTTTTTCTTCACTTATAATTTCTGCAAGTGATTTTTTCTGAATGTCAAAGATTTTTACGTTCTTTTCTTCTGCGGCCTTTAAAAGATCAGGATTTATGTAGGATTTTGAATCATAATAGGCACAAAGATTGATTTTATCTGTGTATTCAAGAAGCTTAAAGAATATAACTTCTCCGTATTCTCCTCCGCCGTGAAATTTATGGATACCCGTGACGGATTGGTTGACGAAGGTGCGTGCCTCATC
>CALGGD010000082.1 GCA_937916185.1 uncultured Oxalobacter sp.
CGACACCATGGCATCGGAGACCGCCAAGGCGATGGCCCTGCCGGACAGCAGGGGTATCCTGGTGGCACAGGTCGAAAGCGGTTCCCCAGCAGAAAAGGCGGGGATCGAGGCAGGAGATGTCATCCTGAAATACAATGGCCATGATGTTGAGAAGGCTTCTGAGATGTCCCGTCTGGTCGGGGAAACCCCTGTGGGGACAGCTGCGGCGGTTACGGTATGGCGTAAGGGAACGACCCGCACCCTGTCGGTCAGACCCAAGGTGATGGATAGTGACAGGGCTGGTAAAAAGGTTCCAGCAAAGGCCACCAAGGACAGCAACCGTTCTGAAAAGGTGCTGGGACTGACTGTCGATGAACTTGGGGCAGACCAGAAACAGTCCCTGGGTGTCAAGCATGGGGTTGTCATCACTTCCGCAAAAAACCAGGCACAGATGGTGGGGTTGCGTAAGGGGGATGTCATTGTCCGCATGAACAACACCGATGTCACCGGTGTGGACGCTTTCCAGCAGGCTGTCGGTTCCCTCGACAGGAACAAGATGGTGCTTCTGATGGTCCTGCGCAACGGCATGGTCAATTATGTTGCTTTCCAGCCGTCGTCAGACTGATTGTGATTGCATCGAGGAAGGCGGGAAATCCGCCTTTCCTGTCTGAAACGTCAACTGCCATGACTTCCATGATAAAATGAAAGGTCAAACTTTTTGATTTTTTTCTATTTTTCATTGGAGTTTATCAAATGGCAATCGAACGTACCCTGTCCATCGTCAAGCCGGATGCAGTCGCTAAAAATGTTATCGGAAAAATCTACAGCCGTTTTGAAGATGCTGGCCTGAAAATTGTTGCAGCCCGCATGGTTCAGCTTTCCCGTGCAGAAGCAGAAGGTTTCTATGCTGTCCACAAGGAAAGGCCTTTTTTCAAGGATCTCGTTGATTTCATGATTTCCGGTCCAGTGATGGTCCAGGTCCTTGAAGGTGAAGGTGCCATTGCCAAAAACCGTGAACTGATGGGGGCAACCGATCCCAAGAAGGCAGAAAAAGGCACAATCCGTGCAGATTTTGCAGATTCCATTGATGCCAACGCTGTCCATGGTTCCGATGCACCGGAAACCGCAGCGGTTGAAATCGCCTTTTTCTTCCCACCCAAGCAGATCTGTTCACGCTGATTTCCTGGCATCCCTGCATCCATGTGTGATGGATGCAGGGAGGGTATGCCGCAGTGGATGAGATGATATGGAAAATGTACGGACCAACATTCTGGGGATGACACCTGGGCAGCTGGTTGATTATTGCGGCTCGCTGGATGAGAAGCCGTTTCGGGCCAGGCAGCTGCAGCGTTGGATACACCAGTCAGGTGTCAGTGATTTCAATGTGATGACTGACCTGGCGAAGTCTCTCCGGAGCAAGCTGGCGGATAAGGCGGAAGTCAGGGCGCCTGTCGTCCTCAAAGACCATATTTCTGCGGATGGTACCCGTAAATGGCTGCTTGATGTCGGTCAGGGCAATGCCATTGAGACGGTTTTTATTCCTGAAGATGACCGGGGGACGCTCTGTGTCTCCACCCAGGCAGGCTGTGCTGTCAACTGCCTGTTCTGTTCGACGGGCAAACAGGGGTTCAACCGTAACCTGACGGCTCATGAGATCATTGGCCAGTTGTGGATGGCTGAGGCGGCTGTCCGGAAATCCAGGAATGTCCCTGCCGGTAAAAACGGCAGGCAGATATCGAATGTCGTTATGATGGGGATGGGGGAGCCTCTCCATAATTTTGATGCGACGGTCAGTGCGCTGAAACTGATGCTGGATGATAATGCCTATGGGCTTTCCAGAAGGCGGGTCACCGTTTCGACCTGTGGGGTTGTCCCGATGATGGACAGGCTTGCGCAGGAATGCCCTGTGGCATTGGCGGTGTCATTGCATGCCCCGGATGACCGGTTGCGGGATGTTCTTGTGCCGCTGAACAGGCGGTATCCATTGGCGGAACTGATGGCTGCCTGTAACCGCTATCTTGACTACGCTCCCCGCGATTTCATTACGTTTGAATACTGTATGCTGGATGGTGTCAATGATTCCGATGAGCATGCCCGTAGACTGGTTGGGCTGGTTCAGGCGGGACCGTCGCCTGTTTCCTGTAAACTGAACCTGATTCCCTTCAATTCCATCCCTATGCCTGGGCTGCGCCGTTCCACGGATGAGCGGATCGCCGCTTTTGCGGAAATCCTGCGGAATGCCGGTATTGTCACGACAGTCAGGAAGACCAGGGGAGAGGATATTGAGGCGGCATGTGGTCTGCTGGCGGGTGAGGTCATGGATAGGACAAGGGTTCAGGAAAGGATGGCGGAAAAGGGGATTGGCTCTGAGGAATATATCAGGCATTATCAGTTCAGGAATATCTGCAGCTGACCTTCGGTCATGTGGAAAAACTGGTTTTTTCTATCTGGGAATGGAAATGGAAAACGCAAACCGTAGCAATGTCAATCAGCATGCTGTGGACGGGCAGCAGCCTGAAACAAAGAAAAATCCAGTCTGCGGACTTTGTGAAATCGCCTTGCAAGGCATTGGCGGCGAAACGTCAGGAACTGGGCTGGAGCGAAGAGGAGGTTGCCGCCCGTCTGAAAATGACTGTCCGCCAGATCCGGGCAATGGAGGCCGGGGATTATGGGGCTTTCCATGGCGTGGCGATTGCACGGGGATTTGTCCGTTCCTATGCACGTCTGATGGATCTTGACCCAGAACCGTTGGTTGCTTTTTTCGCCAAGGGGGAAGGAGCGGCTCCATCCCGTAAACATATCAAGAGCACAGCCTCCATGCCAAAGGTCTCACAGTCGTTTGAGGACAACCAGATGATTTTCCATAGGCAGTCTGGGGGAGGGAAAAAGATCCTAGCGTTTGTGGTGCTCGCCTTGATTGCCGTGTTGGGGGTTGCCTGGTATATGAAACTGATTCCATGGCACCGCCCTACGCCCAAGCCGCCGGTCGTTGAGAAACCGGTTGTCCAGCAGCCGGTCGAGCAGCCTAAGGAAAATGTCCAGCAGCCAGCAACCCAGGAAGCGGTGAAAGCTGATGCAAAAGATGCACAGGCAGCTGTGGCATCGCCCAATGAACCAGGTATGGCACCGTTGGTCTTGAAGTTCAGCGGCTCATCCTGGATTCAGGTACAGAGCGAAGATGGCAAGAAGACCATTGCCCAGTTCACATCCAAGGCAGGGGAGACCAAGAAGATTGATGTCCCGGTTCCCGCTGTCATTGTGATTGGCAATACCAAAGATGTTGTGATGGAATACCGTCATGCAGCGGTTGACCTGAATGCGGTTTCCAAAGGCAATACTGCAAAGATCCCGCTGAATTAAGGACATCATGCAAGGGCAGGTCATGGAAACGGCAGAGGGGCTTGTTCGCAGGAAGCAGACCCATCAGGTTGCCATCCATCATCAGGACAGGGAGGTGCTGGTAGGCGGTGGTGCGCCTGTCGTTGTCCAGTCGATGACGAATACCCTGACAGCAGATGTTGATTCGACGGTCTCACAGGTGGTTCAGCTTGCAGATGCCGGTGCTGAACTGGTCCGGATCACCGTCAATACACCGGAAGCAGCGGTGGCGGTCCCTGCCATACGGGAGAAATTGGACAGCCAGGGCTGTCATGTGCCTCTGGTGGGGGATTTCCACTATAACGGCCATCAGTTGCTGACGCGGTATCCGGCATGTGCCGAGGCATTGTCGAAGTACCGGATCAATCCTGGCAATATCGGCCGGGGAAGTCAGAAAACAGCGCATTTTGCAATGATGGTTGAGGCGGCCTGCCGTTATGACCGTCCGGTACGGATTGGTGTGAATTGGGGCAGTCTTGACCAGAGTGTGCTTGAGCGGCTCATGGATGGGAATTCAGCAAAGGCTGTCCCGTTGCCTGCACATCTGGTGATGCGTGATGCGTTGGTCAAGTCCGCTGTGGAGAGTGCGGATGAGGCGGTCAGGCTTGGATTGCCTGCTGGAAAAATCATCCTGTCCTGTAAGGTGTCATCGGTGCAGGACCTGATTGCGGTCAACCGGATGCTTTCAGACAGATGCCGTTATGCGTTGCATCTGGGATTGACGGAAGCCGGTGGCGGTTCGCGGGGTATTGTGGCGTCATCGGCAGGGCTGGCTGTGTTGTTGCAGGAGGGAATTGGCGATACAATCCGCATTTCACTGACACCAGGGCCAGGGGAGTCCAGGACAAAGGAAGTGCTTGTCGCGCAGGAGCTTTTACAGTCAATGGGGCTCAGGCGTTTTTCGCCACAGCTGATTTCCTGTCCGGGGTGTGGACGCACCTCATCAGTGTTTTTCCAGCAGTTGGCATACAGGACACAGCAGTACCTGCATGCAAAGGGCGCTGCCTGGCGGGAAAAGTATCCCGGTGTGGAAAATATGAAAGTGGCCGTGATGGGGTGCATTGTGAATGGCCCTGGCGAATCCCGTCATGCAGATATCGGCATCAGCCTGCCTGGAACAGGGGAGTCACCGGCTGCGGTTGTTTATGCAGATGGTGTCAAGGCGGCGGTCCTGCGGGGGCGGGATATTGAGGAACGTTTTCAGCAGATGATTGCTGAATATATTGAAACGCATTATGGCAGTCAGGCACATTGCCAACCTGAATGGCATGCATCCTGAACACAGATAGACATGGCAGAAGAAAACAGGAAGAAAAAAGTCAAGAAGATACTGGGCATCAAGGGCATGAATGACATCCTGCCTGGAGATGCCGCTGTCTGGGAATTTCTTGAAGAAACGGTTGAATCCGTTCTCCACAGTTATGGGTACCAACGCATCAGGACGCCGATTGTGGAAGATACATCCCTGTTCGCCCGTGGATTGGGTGAGGTCACCGATATTGTTGAGAAGGAGATGTATTCTTTCGAGGATGCCATGAACGGTGACCGGCTGACACTGCGTCCGGAGTGTACGGCAGGGGTTGTCCGTGCGGCTGTTGAGCACAATCTCATCTACAATGGGCCGAAACGCCTCTGGTATTCTGGCCCAATGTTCCGCCATGAGCGTCCCCAGCGTGGCCGTTACCGCCAGTTCCATCAGATTGGCTGTGAGGCATTGGGGTTCCCTGGACCGGATATCGATGCGGAAATCATCCTGCTCTGCCACCGTTTGTGGCAGTACCTGGGGCTTCAGAATGTCCGTCTGGAAATCAATTCCATCGGTGATGCGGATGAACGTAACCGCCATAGGGCCGACCTGATTGCCTATTTTGAAAAGCATAGGGGACTGTTGGACGAAGATGCACAGAGACGACTTTATGCCAATCCCCTGCGTATCCTGGATACAAAGAACCCTGATATGCAGGATATGGTCAATGCGGCGCCCAAACTGATTGATTATCTCGGGGGGGAATCCCTCAGGCATTTTGAGGGGGTACAGGCGGCCTTGACCCGTAATGGCATCGGGTTCACCGTCAATCCACGCCTTGTACGTGGCATGGATTACTATAACCGGACTGTTTTTGAATGGATCAGCGATGAGCTGGGTGCACAGGGAACCATCTGTGGCGGTGGTCGCTATGACCCGCTTTTTGAGATGTTTGGGGGCAGAAGCACCCCATCCTGTGGTTTTGCCATGGGTGTTGAGCGTATCATTGAGCTGCTCAAGGCGCAGGGAGGCATCGAGGAGCAACGGCAGGCAGACATCTATGTCGTCCATCAGGGCGACAGGGCGGAAATCGAGGCGATGGCTGCTGCGGAGGCTTTACGCGACTGCGGACTGGATGTCATCCTTTACTGCGCGGCGGCGAATTCGGGAGGCAGCTTCAAGTCACAGATGAAGCGCGCGGATGAGAGCGGGGCGCTTTTCGCTGTCATCATCGGTGAGGACGAGGTTGCGTCAGGCAAGGCGACAGTCAAGGAGATGCGTTCAGGCAGTACAGGTGGCGCGCAGGCAAGTGTGCCGTTTGAAGACCTGCCGGATTATCTGTTTCAGCAGGCGGCTGGCAGTTGTGGCCTGGATGGGCTGTGCAGCACTGAAGGCGGCCTACTGGAACAGTAAACAGGAACTTTTTGCGGGAAAATGAAATGGCTTTCAATTTAGAAGAACAGGAACAGATTGATTCCCTGAAACGTGTATGGAAGCGTTACGGTAATATCGCCACTTGGGTGCTGATTGTCATCCTTGCCATTTATGCGGCGGTCCAGGGATGGAACTGGTATCAGCGAAAACAGGCGGCACAGGCCTCTGCCCTGTATTATGAGATGCAGACTGCGGTTTTGTCCGGTGATTCCCAGCGTGCCCTGCAGGTGGCAAAGGATGCGCAGGATAAATTTGGCGGGACAGTCTATGCGCCGATGATTTCATTGGTTGCCGCGAAGATGGCTTATGAGAACAATGATGCCGCAACAGCAAAGGCTCAGCTGAAATGGGTAACCCAGAACAGCAGCGAAGAAGGTTACAAAGTGCTTGCCCGTGTCCGTCTTGCGGGTATACTGCTTGATGAGAAAGCCTATGATGAGGCATTGGGTACCCTGTCTGGCAGTGCGCCTGATGCATTCACCGGCCTGATAGAAGACCGTAAGGGGGATATCTATCTGGCGCAGAACAAGATGGCGGAAGCAAAGGCCTCTTACAGGGCCGCCTATGAGAAAACGGCTCCTGAAAACCCGGGCCGGCAGTTGATCAAGCTGAAACTGGAAGAGGTCGGTGTTGATGTCACGGCTGAAAATGCATCTGTCAACAAAGGATAAATCTGTGAGAAAAGTCTGGCGGCTGTTCCTGTTGTCTCTCTGTGCGGTGATCTGCCTGCCGCTTGCCGGCTGTTTCAGTTGGTTCTCATCCGACGCACCGAAGCATCCGCCGGCTGCATTGACCGACATTGAATCTTCGAGGTCTGTCCGTCAGCTTTGGTCGGCCAGCATCGGTTCCGCAGAGAAAGGCATGTTTGTTCCGGCGGCATCCTTTGATGTCATTTACGCCGCATCCGGTGATGGCAGGGTCACGAAAGTCGATGCCTCGAACGGCAATGTCATCTGGCGTAAGGATGTCGATACAGAACTGACTGCAGGTGTCGGCACAGATGGCGCGACAGTGGCGGTTGCTGGCGAAAAGGGTGTGCTGATTGCTTTGGGTTCCGACGGTCAGGAAAAATGGCGTGCCCAACTGTCCACTGAGGCGATGGCGAGTCCGATTGTTGTCAAGGGACTGGTGGTGGTCCGCAGCATGGATAACCAGATTTCCGCCTATGATGCGGATACAGGTGAACGCCGTTGGGTGGTTCCCTACCGTCTTCCTGCATTGATGCTCCATAACGAAACTTCTTTAGATAAAAATTGAGACTTTTGCTCATATAAAGTCTGGGTCAAGGATTTTTCCAGCAAGGTCGGTGTCAGTATTGACCAGGACTACGTCTATGGTGTTGACCAGGCGGACAAGGTCTATGCCTTTGCCAATACCAGCGGACACAGTGTCTGGCGGAATGAGAAGCTGACTTACCGCAATCTGTCTTCACCGGCATCGTTCCTGTCAACCGTTGTTGTCGGTGACCAGGATGGCTATGTCCATTTCCTGTCCCGCTTTGATGGGACTTTCAGTGCCAGGACATCGACAGACGGTTCACCGATCATCGCGGCGCCGCTTGTCATGTCTGACCGTGTCATTGTCCAGACAACCGGTGGGTCGCTGAGGGCGTTTGCCCTGGATTGACGGTGCTTTGCAGGTCAATCCAGGGCAAACGCCCTCAGCGACCCA
>CALGGD010000083.1 GCA_937916185.1 uncultured Oxalobacter sp.
ACCATCAGGACACTACATATCGGGATAATCCGGTCCCCCGCCCCCTTCAGGGGCGACCCAGATGATATTCTGTTCCGGATCCTTGATATCACAGGTCTTGCAATGCAGGCAGTTCGCCGCATGGATCTGGAGCCTTGTCCTGCCATCCGGACCGGTCACATATTCATAGACGCCCGCTGGACAATAACGGACTTCCGGCCCGGCAAACTTCGGCAGATTGACCGTCAGGGGTTTCTCCGCATCCTTCAGGGTCAGGTGCACGGGCTGGTCCTCCTCATGCATCGTCCCCGACAGATAGACCGAGGAAGGCACATCGGACGTCAGCCTGCCATCCGGCTTGGGATAATCAATCCGTGGCGATGACGATGCAGGCTGCAGATAGACATAATCAGGGACATGGCGGTGCAGCGTCCATGGCGCCTTGCCCCGGAAAAGCACCTGGTCCATCCCGAACATCAATGTCGCCCATTTCAGTTTCTTTTCCATCCAGGGCTTGAAATTGCGGACAGCATACAGCTCCTTATACAGCCAGGACTTCCGGAAAGCCGATGGATAAGCCCGCAGCACATCCTGATAGCGTCCCGACAGGACCGCCGGGACAACCGCCTCAGCCGCCAGCATCCCTGACTTGATGGCGGTATGGATGCCCTTGATACGGCCACCGTTCAGGAAACCCGCCTCGCAGCCGACCAGCACCCCGCCTGGGAAAACCATCTCAGGCAGCGCCTGCAAACCGCCCCCTGTCAATGCACGGGCACCATAAGCGAGGCGTTCCCCGCCTTCCAGGAAAGGGCGGATGGCGGGATGGGTCTTGTAACGCTGGAACTCCTGGAAAGGTGACAGCCAGGGATTGCTGTAATTCAACCCGACCGTGAAACCGATGGCGACCTTGCCGCCTGCCATATGGTACAGGAATGACCCGCCATAGGTATAACGGTCCAATGGCCAGCCTGCCGTATGGATGACCAGCCCAGGCTGATGGACCTCAGGCCTGACCTGCCAGATTTCCTTGATACCGATGGAATACGCCTGCGGATCACGCCCCGCATCCAGGCGGTATTTCCCGATGACCTGCCTGCCCAGCTGCCCACGGGTGCCTTCTGCAAACACCGTATAACGGGCAAGCAGTTCCATACCCCGCTGAAAACGCCCGGTCGGCCTGCCATCCCTGCCAATCCCCAGGTCACCGGTCGCAACCCCCTTGACCGCACCGTTCCCGTCATAAAGCACCTCGGTTGCAGCAAAACCCGGGAACACATCCACCCCCAGCTCCTCTGCCTGGACCGCCATCCAACGGACCAGTTCCGCCAGGGAAATGACATAGCAGCCATCATTCTGCAACGCCTTCGGCATCATCCATTCCGGGGTCTTCGACACCTTGTGCCTGCCCAGGAACAGGAAACGCTCTTCAGAAACCGCTGTCGTGACAGGGGCGCCGCGCTCG
>CALGGD010000084.1 GCA_937916185.1 uncultured Oxalobacter sp.
CCGCCGCCGCCACTGTTTCGAGATTGACCTTTGGGTGATTGAGAAAAACACCGGCGCCCGGAAGTTCTATGAAAAACTCGGCTATGAATGGACGGGCAACCGGGAACCAATCACCGAAGTTGAACCCGCAGGGCTTTTCCGTCTGAAATACAGCCTGAAACTCTGATTGACGGTGTACTTGAAACGGGGAAGTTTACAATACACTGAGAACTGACGGATGACCAACCAGCATTATTGTTTTTGAATCCTGAACTTGAAGTGTAAACATGGGTCAGTTGTCCTGTTCGACCTGCAGCAGGGCATGGCGCAGTCCATACGACAGGCTGCGTGGTCCCCGGACCGTTGAAACGCCCAACGAACGCATCCGGGCCAGGGAGAATTCCCCATGTAGATAGGTCTGCAACCGTTTGATGCACATGACCTGCCTAATCTGCACGCAGTCATCCGAATAATCATAGGGGATATTTGTTGCTGTTACTTTGCAACGGAACAGGATGGAAGATACCGGTGCACCGACATACAGGAAAACCGTGTTGCCGACCTCTATGCCACGTCCCTGTTTCCAAAGGATTTCGTCCTGTTCCCTGAAAGCCTGTTCGACATCGTAATATTTGGGATTCGCAGGAACCAGCCATTCTGTGATGATCCGTTTGGGTTTGGCTGAGCATCCGCCAGACAGTTTTTTCCGGGCAGTCTGTTCAAAGCTCATGTCAAGCAGCCCACAGACTTCTTCCAAAGGGACTGTGCCGTCCAACAGGATGGAAACCCAATGCCGTTTGTTCATATGGTAGGCAGGGAGGATGCCATCCTGCATCCGTAAAGAGCCAATCAGTTCAGAAGGGCATTTCACATTGAGCACATCAACAGGTGAATCATCTGACAGATCCAGTCCCAGTCGGGAACGTTTCACCCGCATCAGTACGGCGAACCATTTCCGGTTGTCATCATGACGGAGCACACCGGCATCCGGCGTATCACGCCAGAGGAATTCCGGTTCAGTGTCGTACTGTTCACGCGCAAAGCCAAAGACAGCTTCACGCAGAGATGCAGGAGGACGGTGGCAGCAATCCATAAGCGGAAGGGCCTATTTCAACGTGATGCCGTTTGCCACTGCGGTTGAGACTGCCGCCTTGAAGTAAGCTGCACGGGAAATCCCCAACCGTTTGGCGGCGGCATCCACATCAGCCAGGAGCCCAGCCGACAGCTTCAGGGAAATCTGGACCATTTTTTCCCGTTCGGTTTCAGAGGCGTCTTTACCGGCACCGGCAATGAATGCCATCATGTCGCTGTCAGAAACGGTTTTCTTGTCGCTTTTTTTCTTGTTTTGAAGATTCTTCGGCATCGTAATTGTTGTTGCCATTGCTATACTCCATCAAAGCAGTCTGTCAATATTTGCCAGTACAGCGTCAGAAAGTGCTGCCAGTTCCCGGCAGGCTTTCCGGTCGGCAGGCTTCATCTCGAAAACAGAAAGCCCAGTACCGCCAGCAGCGGCAAAAGCCTTACGCCTGACCAAGGGTGTTGGCAATATTTCAAATTCCGGGAAAGCCGCCATGGATTCCATCGCTGCCTGGTTGTCATTGCCTTGGCTGTCTGCACAGCAGAGGAAAGCCAGGACACGGAAATCAGCCCCCAGATCCTGTGCTTCTTGGATGACTTTCTGTAAATCCGACAATGCCCATACATCATAACTGCGGGGCATTACGGGCACGAGCAGGACGTCACAGACCATCAATGCCGCACGCAGGGCGGAGGTATCACGTCCACCGACATCAATCACAATATCTTCCCATTTCTTTTTCTGGGTACGGATCTGCGAAATCATCGAACGTCCGTCACTGTAAGCAGAACAGGGCAATGCAGGCTCGACGCCTGAATCTGCACGGATACCGACAGCGGTCAAAGCGGACTGCTGTTCATCGCCGTCCACCAGCCAGACATCCCTGCCAAGCCTTGTCTTCCAATACAGTGCCAGCTGCAGGGCGGTTGTTGTCTTGCCGGTTCCCCCTTTGGTGTGTGCAACCGTAACAATCATAAGACCCTCCTTTCAATATCGCCATCATATCATGGGGATATGTTTTCAGGCATTGTCCCTGCCGGTCGTGGCGTTGCGTTCCCCATATTCCATATCAAGAAAACTGAAAAGAGGTTCAGTTTCTCCATGCTTCAGGTAATGCGCGTCTGGCGTAAAAATCCCTGCAAGAGTGGATCAAGGCTTGGATAAGGAAAAAGCGGTATGAGTGAGAAAGTCCAGAAACGTATTCGGCGTGAGCAGGCACAGGCGATGACCTGTGATGCATGTTGGCAGGAAGAAACCAAACAGGCGAAGTATATCAGTGTCCGGTTGATGCCTTTGGTTCCGCTTATTGCCATGGTGTTCATGAGCAGTCAGGGTGATGTGCTGGTTTCAGAGAGTTACAGGGCATTCCGGAATATCTGGACTATCGGCGGTTTAGGCTGTGCCATCTATCTGGGGTTATGGTGGCTGGATGTCTTTCTGTTGAAACTTGAAGGCTGGGAGGTCGGACGTTGGAAATGGTTCGGGCTGATGCCACCGGTTGGTTTTGTTTATCTGCTACTCCGTGCAAGATACACCGATAAGGACTATGCCTTTGCCATCGTGTATTTCCTGATCAAAGCTGTTTCAGTCGCTGTAATCGGTCCGGCGCTTTTTATATGACCTTTATCTGATAGCAAACAGTTCTATTCTCCTTCCCGTTCTACCGGCTGAGCCATGCTCTCCGTTCAACGGTTTCCTGCCCCCCCATCGTCCGGTGGGGGCATTTTCATCTTCTGGGGCACGGAAGCGTGTACAGTCAATCCGTTTTGCCCTGATGATGGATTCTTTCGGCTACTGGTGTACCGGCCGCCATTTCTTTTATGATGATGGGTGAACACTGAAGCCCGTTGCATCCGGGATATCCAATAGAGAAGGAGAAACATCATGAGAACCATCGGTTATGCTGCCAACGCCAAGGCATCCCCACTCAAGCCCCATGTCTTTGAACGTCGGGAACTCCGTCCCAATGACGTTTGTATGGAAGTCCTTTACTGCGGTGTCTGCCATTCAGACATGCATATGGTCAATGATGACTGGGGCATGGCGGTCTATCCTGTGGTGCCTGGGCATGAAATCATCGGCAGGGTCATCGCAGTTGGCCCGGATGTGAAGAAATACAAGGTCGGTGACAATGTCGCCGTTGGCTGCATGGTGGACAGCTGTATGGAATGCGACCAGTGCCGGAAAGGCGAAGAACAGTTCTGCCGGAACATGGCAACTTGGACGTATTGCGGCTGTGACCGTATTGATGGCAGCAATACCATGGGCGGCTATTCCAAGAATCTGGTTGTCCGGGAAGAATTCGCGCTCCGTGTACCGGATGGGCTTGACCTCTCGAAAGCCGCACCGTTGCTCTGTGCCGGCATCACGACTTATTCGCCACTGCGTACCTGGAACATCGGTCCAGGTTCCCGTGTCGGTGTAGTCGGTCTTGGGGGGCTTGGGCATATGGCAGTCAAGCTTGCCGTGGCAATGGGTGCTGATGTCACCGTCATCAGCCGTTCCGCCTCCCGTGAAGCGGAAGCCAAGCGCTTGGGCGCAGACCGCCTGCTTGTATCCAGTGATGCAGAGGCAATGGCACAGGCAGTGGACAGCCTGGATCTCATCATTGATACCGTGCCGGTCAAACATGACATCAATATCTATCTGCCCCTGTTGGATATTGATGGCACCATTTGCTTGGTTGGGCAGATTGGCCCGGAACCGGAATTCGATTCCATGCCACTGGTCTTCGGCCGCCGCCGTATTTCAGGTTCTCCGATTGGCGGTATTGCAGAAACCCAGGAACTGCTGAATTTCTGTGCGAAGATGAATGTCCTGCCAGACTGCGAAATGATCAACATCCAGGACATCAACACCGCATATGCCCGCTTGGCGAAATCCGATGTCAAATACCGTTTTGTCATCGATATGGCATCCCTCAAGATGGAATGAGCCGAAGGGGGGACAGAAATGAAAGAATCATTCCGGGATAAAGTGGTTCTTGTCACAGGGGCAGCCCAAGGCATCGGGCTGGCGACAGCTGAGGAATTCGCCAAGGTTGGCGCCATTGTGGTGCTGGCTGATATCCTTGCGATGGAATCCCAGGTCAAGGCACTGACGGATAAAGGGTTGAAAGCTGCTGCTTATCAGTGTGATGTCAGCGATGAACAGCAGGTTGAGCAGATGATTGCCTGGATAGTCCAGCAGTATGGCCGCCTGGACTGCGCCTTCAACAATGCCGGTGTCCAGACACCGCAGAAACCGATGGCAGAAATTTCTTATGACGAATTTGACAGGACGGTTGCCGTTGACCTCAAAGGTGTCTGGAACTGCATGAAGTTCGAGATTGAACAGATGCTGAAGCAGGAAGACAAGGGCTGCATTGTCAATACCTCTTCCCAAGGCGGTATCACCGGTTTCCCGGGACAGGCGGCATACATTGCCTGCAAACATGCCATCATCGGCCTGACCAGGACGGCATCCATCGACTATGCGGCAAAGGGTATCCGGATCAATGCCGTCCTGCCGGGTGTTATCCTGACGCCTATGGCGAAGGATATCATCAAACGGAATCCCGCCATGGAAGCCGCATTGGTCAGGGATATTCCAAAAGGCAGGATGGGAGAGCCTTATGAAATCGCCCATGCCGTCATGTGGCTCTGTTCG
>CALGGD010000085.1 GCA_937916185.1 uncultured Oxalobacter sp.
ACAGCCGGACGTTGCCCGCCGCTGATGGAAACGAGCCCGACACCAGGTACCTGAGACAGTTTCTGGGCGATACGGGTATCAGCCAGATCCTCAAGTTCTGTGATTGTCATTGTCGGGGATGTCACCGCAATGGTCAGGATAGGGGTATCCGCCGGGTTTACCTTGTTGTAGATTGGCGGGTTCGGCAGATCCTGGGGCAACAGCATGCTTGCTGCGTTGATAGCAGCCTGAACCTCCTGTTCCGCAACATCCAATGACAGTGACAGGGAGAACTGCAGCGTGATGACCGAAACCCCTTCGGAACTTGAGGATGACATCTGGGAAAGGCCTGGCATCTGTCCGAGCTGACGCTCCAACGGGGCGGTGATGGTGGAAGTCACGACATCAGGACTGGCGCCAGGATAATAGGTCACCACCTGGATGGTGGGATAATCGACTTCCGGCAGGGAAGAAACCGGCAGCATCCGCCATGATACCAGCCCAGACAGGAAAAGCGCCACCATCAGCAGGATGGTGGCGACTGGACGGAGAATAAACGGACGGGAGGGATTCATTCTGCTGTCCTGGATCCTGTTAAGAAGCTGGTTTTGCTTTCCCGATTGTCTGTTCATCAGGCCTGTCAGGCTGTCCCGTCGATTGGGTCATCTGTTCAACAACCTTGACCAGTGAACCGTCCCTGAGCTTGTCAACACCATCGGTGACGACGGTATCCCCGACTTCCAGTCCAGATTCAATAATGGTGTTTTCACCGGAAGCCGGTCCAATCCTGATTTTCACCAGACTGACCTTGTTGTCACTGTTGACCTTGTAGACGGTATGTCCCTGCTTGCCCAGCTGGACGGCGACAGTTGGGACAAGCACTGCATCCCGTACGGCACCGAGATTCATATGGACATTGACAAATTGATTGGGGTAAAGCCTGTGGTCGGCATTCTCGAACTTTGCCTTGATGCCGATGGTGCCGGTATCAGTGTTCAGCTGGTTGTCGAGTGCCAGGATGGCACCATAAGAGAGGAGGTTCTTATCATCCCTGTCCCATGCCTCGACGGCCAGGCGGTTGTTTTCTGAATAAGCGGAAAGGACTTTGGAAAGATCTACCTCGGGAATCGAGAAAACCACATTGATGGGCTGTTCCTGTGTGATGGTGACAATCCCTTCTGCATCAGAGACATGGACGATATTGCCCAGATCGACTTTCCTCAGGCCAACGCGTCCTGTGACCGGTGCGGTGATACGGCTGTAAGTGATCTGAAGACGGGCATTGTCCACGGCTCCCTGGTCGATTTTGACTGACCCCTCATACTGCCGGACCAAGGCCGCCTGCGTGTCAACCTGCTGACGGGCGATGGAATTCTGGCTGAGCAGCTGACGGTAGCGTTTCAGGTCAAGCCGGGCGTTTTCCAATAGGGCTTTATCACGGATCAGTTGACCTTCTGCCTGGAGCAGCTGGGCTTTGAAAGGGCGGTCATCCAGTTCTGCCAGAAGCTGTCCCTGGCGGACAAACTGTCCCTCAGTGAAGTGGAGCCGCATCAACTGTCCATCGACCCGGCTATGGACTGTCACTGTATGGGTTGAATTGACTGTTCCCAGTGCCGTGATTTCCAGAGGGGCGTCAGCCTGCGTGACAGTCGCCACTTTCACGGCGACCGCACCACCACGGGGGTATGCGCCCTTGTTCCTTGTCATTGCCCAATAGATTGCCCAGATGATGGCAATCACAACCAGGGCGCAGATGGCGATAATCAATAGACGCTTGAACTTGGCGTTTTTAAACATGATGGACAGCCGGAATGAGAGGCAATACAAACGGATGAAGTATAGCAAACAACCTGCTGATGGAGTATCAGGGGAAATGTGTTTTTACAGAATATTACAAGCTTGTTTTCCTTGGGGAATCAGGGATTTTCCTGAAATGGTCTGGCATGGAAAGGAGCTTGATGCCGACAGTCACCATTTACTGTCGGTTTTCCTGGGGACTGCTTTCATCAGATCCTGACCAGTGGATAACACCTGACCAGGAAACCGAGCCGGTCGATGATGAAACGGACATGGAAGGCTTCAATCAGCTGGTCAGGTTTTTCCGCGAGATAGCCTTCACCGACTGCCTGTTTGAACCGCATGGTCAGGCGTTTGACGCCGACGGGCTGGCTGTATTGGCGCATGAAACGGTCCATGCCCAGGTTGTGCATCGACTCGATGTCGATGCCCTTCCGCCAGCGTACTGCATCCATCGGTAGCCCTTGGATGCCATCGGGAGTCAACCCTGAAGTACACCATGTCTTGAACAGGGAGAGGTCCTGCCCTGCCCGATGCCTTTCAAGGTTGCAGGGCAGGAAAAGACCCTGCCGGGCAGGCATAGGGGTAAATGTCTTGGTGTCATCGCTGTCAGGGCATCCGGCATAGAAACCACCGTGGTTTTCCCATTTTGAGAAGAGGGTGTTTGAGAATGCCTGGTGGGTGTTTTCATGGTACTTGGCGGCATCAAAGCGCTTGGGGGGAGGAATGCCGGGCAACATTTCGCGAATGGTGGAGAAAAGGCGTTGCGCAGGTATATTGAGTGGAATGCCAAAGGAGGGGAACACCCAGGAAAGTTTTGGACTGCCAGACGCCAGATAGAAGTCGATGGTATGCAGGATACGGGTCTGGCTGTTTGGCGTGAAACGCTCAAAAGCCGGTAGGACCCATTGTGAGACCAGTTGCCGGATAGGGGCAGGAGCGGAAAAATCGGTTTGTGAAAAGGATATGGTTTCCTGG
>CALGGD010000086.1 GCA_937916185.1 uncultured Oxalobacter sp.
GATCATCGGCGACCGCCAGACCGGCAAGACCGCTGTGGCTGTTGATGCGATCATCAACCAGAAGGGCCAGGACATGATCTGCATCTATGTCGCCATCGGTCAGAAGGCCTCCTCCATCAAGAACACGGTCCGCGCTTTGGAAGACAACGGTGCAATGGCTTACACCATCGTGGTCGCCGCCACCGCTTCCGAATCTGCTGCGATGCAGTACATCGCACCTTACGCCGGCTGTGCGATGGGTGAATATTTCCGTGACCGTGGTCAGGATGCCCTGATTGTTTTCTACCTGCACGCCCGTCTGCTTGAACGTGCCGCCCGTGTGAACGCCCATTATGTCGAGCAGTTCACCAAGGGGGAAGTCAAGGGCAGGACCGGTTCATTGACTGCGTTGCCGATCATTGAAACCCAGGCAGGTGACGTTTCCGCTTTCGTGCCGACCAACGTCATTTCCATTACCGACGGTCAGATTTTCCTGGAAACCGGTCTGTTCAACTCCGGTATCCGTCCAGCCATCAACGCCGGTATCTCGGTTTCCCGTGTCGGTGGTGCTGCACAGACCAAAGCCATCAAGAGCCTGTCCGGTGGTATCCGTACCGACTTGGCGCAGTACCGTGAACTGGCGGCTTTCGCCCAGTTTGCTTCTGACCTGGATGAAGCGACCAGACGCCAGCTGGACCGTGGTGCCCGGGTTACTGAGCTGCTGAAACAGAACCAGTATTCCCCACTGCCGATTTCCCTGATGTCCGTCTCACTGTTTGCCGTCAACAGTGGTTTCCTGGATGATATCGCTGTAGCTGATGTCCTGCCATTTGAAGCAGAACTGCATGCCTACATGAAGGACAACCATGCTGACCTGATGGGCCGGATTGACGAAAACAAGAAACTGGACAAGGACGATGAATCGACACTGGCTCAGGCCATCACCGAATTCAAGCAGGACCGTGCCCAGAAAGCTGCGTGATCAGCAGTTTGATTGACGCGACAAGGAGTTAAGCCTCATGGCATCAGGTAAGGAAATACGCAGTCAGATAAGCAGCGTTGAGAATACGCGGAAAATCACCAAGGCGATGGAAATGGTGGCAGCATCCAAGATGCGCAAGGCGCAGGACAGGATGCGCGCCAGCCGTCCTTACAGTGAGACGGTCCGTCTCATTGCTTCGCACCTGATGGAAGCCAACCCTGAGTACACCCATCCTTTCATGGTTGAACGTGGTGACGCCAAGCGCATTGCACTGGTTGTCGTCACAACCGACAAGGGGCTGTGTGGCGGGCTCAATACGAATATCCTGAGAGCCGTCACCAACAAGATGAAAGAGGAAGAAACCAAAGGCAACAGCATCATCAACCTTGCCATTGGTACCAAGGGTCTGGGGTTCCTGAACCGTATCGGTGCAACCATCGTCTCCTCTGTTGTCCAGCTGGGTGATGCTCCCCGCCTGGAACAGCTGATCGGCCCATTCAAGGTCATCTTGGATGAATACACCGAAGGCAAGCTCGATGCGATTTATCTGTGTTATAACAAGTTCATCAATACGATGAGACAGGAGCCGGTCATCGACCAGCTGCTGCCATTGCCACAGGATACCCTGAAATCCGAAGGGAAAGGCGGTAACTGGGAGTATATCTACGAACCAGACGCGCCGACTGTCATCGATGCGCTGCTGCAGCGTTATATCGAAGCACTGCTGTACCAGTGCGTTGCAGAAAACATCGGTTCCGAGCAGTCTGCCCGTATGGTGGCGATGAAAGCGGCGAGTGACAATGCAGGCAATGTGATTGCAGACCTGAGACTGGTCTATAACAAGACCCGTCAGGCGGCGATTACGACAGAGCTGTCGGAAATCGTTGCCGGTGCAGCAGCTGTCTGATCTGGATTTTATTAGCGATTAAACGAGATTATCTTATCAATTTATAAGGAACGAAAAATGGCGGAAGGCAAAATCGTTCAGTGTATCGGCGCTGTGGTTGACGTGGAGTTCCCGCGTGATGAACTGCCAAAAGTGTACGATGCTTTGAAAATGGAAGGTTCCGAGCTGACCCTGGAAGTCCAGCAGCAGTTGGGCGACGGCGTTGTCCGTACGATTGCGCTGGGTTCTTCTGACGGTCTGCGCCGGGGCATGGTTATCCAGAATACCGGCAACCCGATCATGGTGCCTGTCGGTGAAGCGACACTTGGCCGTATCATGAACGTGCTGGGTGAACCGATTGATGAAGCAGGTCCTATCCAGACGGAAGAACGTGCTTCCATCCACCGTAAAGCACCTTCCTATGACGAACTGTCCCCGACCCAGGAAATCCTGGAAACCGGCATCAAGGTGATTGACCTGATCTGCCCATTCGCAAAAGGCGGTAAGGTCGGCCTGTTCGGCGGTGCCGGTGTGGGCAAGACCGTCAACATGATGGAACTGATCAACAACATCGCAAAACAGCATTCCGGTCTGTCCGTGTTCGCTGGTGTCGGTGAACGTACCCGTGAAGGCAACGACTTCTATCATGAAATGCAGGAATCCAACGTCCTGGACAAGGTTGCGATGGTTTATGGTCAGATGAACGAACCACCGGGCAACCGTCTGCGTGTCGCGCTGACCGGCCTGACCATTGCGGAAAGTTTCCGTGACAAGGGTCTTGATGTGCTGTTCTTCGTTGACAACATCTACCGTTTCACCCTGGCAGGTACCGAAGTGTCCGCACTGCTGGGCCGTATGCCATCCGCTGTGGGTTATCAGCCTACGCTGGCTGAAGAAATGGGTAAACTGCAGGAACGTATTACTTCCACCAATGTGGGTTCAATCACCTCCATCCAGGCGGTTTATGTGCCAGCCGATGACTTGACTGACCCATCCCCTGCAACGACATTCGCCCACTTGGACTCCACCGTCGTGCTGTCCCGTGACATTGCTTCGCTGGGTATCTATCCGGCAGTGGATCCGCTGGACTCCACTTCCCGTCAGCTTGACCCGCACGTTGTCGGTGAAGAACACTACAACACCGCCCGTCAGGTTCAGGGTACCCTGCAGCGTTACAAGGAACTGCGTGACATCATCGCGATTTTGGGTATGGACGAACTGGCACCGGAAGACAAACTGGTGGTTGCCCGTGCCCGTAAGATGCAGCGTTTCCTGTCCCAGCCTTTCACCGTCGCGGAAGTGTTCACCGGTTCCCCAGGCAAATACGTTCCTCTGAAAGACACCATCAAGGGCTTCAAGATGATTGCCAACGGTGAGCTGGACCATCTGCCTGAACAGGCTTTCTATATGGTTGGTGCCATTGAGGAAGCAATTGCCAAGGCAGAAAGAATGTAATTGACGGGATATGGACTGTGCGGCAGGGCTGCACAGTCCGTAACTGCCAATGAAAGCAAAAAGGTTTTAGACATGGCGAATACCATACATATTGACGTCGTTTCTGCGGAAGAGCTGATTTTCTCCGGAGAGGCCGAGTTTGTTGCATTGCCGGGTGAAATGGGCGAGCTGGGGATCCTTCCACGCCACGCTCCCCTGATCACCCGTATCAACCCCGGTGCTGTCAGGATCAAGGTCAGCGGCAAGCAGGAAGAGGAATTTGTCTTTGTGGCAGGCGGTATCCTTGAAGTGCAGCCGCATGCCGTCACGGTATTGGCTGATACAGCAATCCGTGCGAAAGACCTTGATGAGGCCAAGGCAAGTGAAGCCCGGAAACAGGCTGAAGATGCAATGCTCAACAAGAAATCCCAGGTTGACTATGCGAAGGCACAGGCTGAGATTGCCCAGGCAATCGCCCAGCTGACGCTGATCAAGAAACTGAAGAAGCACCGTCAACACTGATTTCCAGTCAGGTCCCCTTCCAAAAAGGCAGCTGCGGCTGCCTTTTTTCATGCCTTGTTTACGCCTGCCCCCTGTTTCCAGGCTGTTCCACGCCTGTCCCCGATGCTTTACAATCTGCGGGGAAAGTCCGTCTGGAACCTGTTGGACTGGACAGACGGCAGACGCTTTGTCGAATTCTTCCAGCAGGCGGCAGCCAGACGGGGCAAGACTTTCCCTTGACCGGCTTCCTGCCTGGGCCGGCAACCCTGAACCAGTCAGGTTGCCGGCTGTGCTTCTGCAATCAGCTTCTGCAGATCCTGGTCTATCCGGGTCTGCCAGCCTTTGCCCATTGCACGGTAATACGAGACCACTTCCGGCGACAGGCGGATGGTGATCCTTTCCTTTGTGACCGCCGCCTTGGGGCGGCCGACCGGCCGGTACTTCTCCGGTGCCAGATAAATGGGATGCGCATCCGGATCGGATAGGGCTGCCGCTGTGATGGCAGCATCTTCTTCGGGTGTATTCCGGATGAATAGCATCTTATCCCTGTTTATCTTCATAGAATTTCATCTCCCGGTTGTTCGTTTTCCTGAAAGTGATGATACGCCTGCCCTCTGGTCTTTCCGTATAGCCCACAAAGTAAAGGCGGTCATGTAATGGCACATAAGCAGACAGCCTTACTCGCCGTAATCATAACGGTCATCGACAAATGTATAGGCACGGTCCCATTCCAGATAGACGGCATCTTCAAAAGAGAGACCATGCTTCTCAATGTTTGCCGTGTTTTTCAGAGGATCATAAACAATCTTCATGCCACTTATTGTACATACAATAATCAATCCCGTCAATCCCTGCCAACCTAACACCAAATCAGTTGCCGTCTTGGTCTTGATTTATTGTTTGCCAATTTGTAATCAAAATGTTTACAATCCTTGGATATTATGATTAAACGTTTCATTGATATAGACATCCAAGCCTTCTTCGAGGAAAGGAAAATTCCTCGACGCTGGTCGAAAGAAATCCAGAAACGGGCAATGTTGCGGTTGCAACAACTTGATTTCATCAAATGCGTTGAAGATTTGCGGAATCCTCCTTCAAAGAAATGGAAAAACTGTCCAGGGACCGGAACGGGCAATGAGCCTGCAATCAGATTATGATGTGAAAATGGCCCGTGAAAACCTGAAGGACAGGTTGGGAACCATCCAGCCCATCCAGCTTGCCATTGCCTGACCTCTCTCATCAGGCAAGCTATCCTTACGGTTTCTTATGCAAAGACCAGCTGTTGTCGATGACCCTGTCGGCATTTCCCTGATTGACGGTATAGACCGCCTGATGGATGTGCGTCTTTGACTGGCTGCCAACCACGACTTCCATCCTGCCATCGCCATTCAGGTCTGCGGTGAAAAGGTCTGTCACCCTGCCATCTGACGGTTCAGACAGCATGGTGGTCGCGACATGACCCTGCTGTATCTGACGGAGCATCGCGAATGGCACGGTTCCACCTGCCGCATGCCCCACCATGATGATTTCATCAGCACCATTCCCATCCAAGTCCACTTTCTGGAGCCCGGTCAATTCCACCCGGTTGTGTGGAAGCCCCCTGCCCGCCAGGAAATCCGCCGCCAGTGCCTTGTACTGCGCATTGCCAACTGGAAGCTTTTCGGCTTTCCTTGGCATCACATCCCATTCAATCCCTGTTGTCAGCACCAGTGTATGCGAAGGATATGAGACAGAGCGGTAATCCGGCAGTTGGATGCCAAACACGGGGGCATCAGGCCCATCGTCTGGATGAGCCATCCCCTCTTCGTCAGGATGATCCCAGTCGATGGCACAGGCAACGCCCTCAACTCTCCTGCCATCTGGATAGATGGCAAGGGCATCCTCGCCCCCCCAGAGCCAGGTTGGCCCCTGCAGGGAAGCGGTGGGAAGCCATTTCCCGTCATAGTACCCACCCATCAGGATATTGTTCAGGGCGATATGATGGTTGTCGGCAGAAGCAGGGACGGTTGCCAATCCCAGCAATGCGGCTGCAACCCAACCTGGCTTGATGATTCTCATGGTTTTTTCTTCCCTTCCAACAGCAGGTCTTTGGCGTTCTGCGAAGAGATGACCTTGCGTTTTGTCCGTTTCTCAACGTCAAGGCGGGCATTCCTGGCAACGGTTCCTCCTGCCTTGGCGGTTTCAGTATGCTCCTGCAAAGTCTGCGGCGTTTCGCTTCTGGAGATTTCGGTTGTGGTCTGTTCTGCCAGCATGGTGAGGATGAGTTCCATCGTCGTCATGTTGTCCCGCAGGTTTTCTTTCTTGAGACCCTTGAGCTTTTTATGCTCTCTGACACTCATATCTGTCCATGAACGATGGATGATGTCGGTCAGCACTGCATATTGGTTGTCCTTGACACCCCGAGCTTTCCATTCATCCGTCAGCTCTTGCCTGACCTGGATGCTCAATGCCCGCTGGTTCGCCCATTCCGGGGAATAGCCTTTTGCCAGATAAGTCGCCTTTGCCCGCTCAATCGCCTGTTCGGGATCGATGGTCTCTTGAATCCTTTCCGCACCGACCTGTGCCAGCCACCGTTTGACCGGTTCCGCCTTGGGGGAAGGAATGGATTGGATGATGCGGAGAAGCTGCTCTATTGGCGCAGCATCAGTCTTGTAGTATTTGCCATCAGCAGATTTCATCTTCAGTTGACTACAGATTGTAGTCAACTGACCGCCTTCCTTCTTCAGGCGGGTTTTCAAGACACTCCAATACTTCCGTGGATTAGGACTGCCCGTCAAAACCCCGACAACATCTACAACCGAAAAATACCATTCTTCTTTTTCGTCGTCCCAAGCAGAGCGTATCTGCCGGTCTTCAAACACCTGCAATCTGTTTTCCATCTGACTGGCCCCTTGGTTTCCCTGAAAACCGATGTCCGTTCCCCGGTCCCAGCGCGCACCACTGACT
>CALGGD010000087.1 GCA_937916185.1 uncultured Oxalobacter sp.
GCATCTTTAGATAAAATGACATCATCTTCAAGTATGACTGCATATTGTGCATCTGTATTTACTATTCTCTGCCAGCATTTCCTATGGCTGTAAAAGCAGGCAATTTCCCCTTTTGACAATCCTCCTGAAGGCAATACATTCGGAAAAAAACGTGCATTGAATGAATAACGGTCTTTTTCGTAGTGAGCAGCTATTTCTGTGTCAGAAAGCTCCAATGCGTCGACTGCCTGTATACGAATCAGGTTGATGCTTCCTTCAGACAGTCTATCCTGAAGATGCTGAAACTGTTCTTGCATGAATGCCAGTCGATCCGGGCTTCTGTCGAGATTGATAAGATAACAATCCATGGCTTGTCTAAAAAATTTCTAATAATAAAAGGGCACTTACCCAAAAAATCCCATCCAACACCGCCTTCAAGACAGCTTATGGAGTCAAATTTTACCGAGGTTGTCAGCTTCAGCAAATACTACAAGCATCATCAATGCCCCCTTTGCTCTCAATTTTTCTTCAATAGGTATCCAGCGACATCCATATCATAATCATCAGTAATCTTGAAATTGCAATGTTCCCCCCGTACAAGATGGACAGAGCATCCATTCCTGAACAAGATGCCCACAGCATCCGTCATATTGTCAAGGCAGTTTCTATCAAGAGTACGGTAAATATCAATGAACTTTCCAAGCCGAAATATCTGAGGGGTCTGCACTTGGTACATGTGATGTCTATCTGGAACACCAGACAATGATTTCCCATCCTCTGATTGGATAATTGTATCTATTGATGGAATGACAGTATTGACGGCATCTACACTATCTATCGCCTTCATACCATCCTTGATGATGCGGTCAGTGACGAAGGGGCGCACAGCATCATGCGAAATGATGACAGTATCTCCTGAGGCCTTAAGATAATCGCAACAATACAAAAGTGCCTTGTAAAGAGTTTCTTGTCGGTCATCTGCCCCCTCACAAACTGAAATTCTGGAACCCATATAACCAGCAAGATGCTTTTCCGTGTAACTGACCCAATCCTTATTGACTGCAATGACAATATGGTCTATCTGCTTACAGGCAATGAATTTCTCAACTGTATGGAAAAGGATTGACTTTCCTCCGATTTCGACAAACTGCTTAGGTCTATCTGTATGCTTAACCCGGGAGCCTTTACCTGCAGCGAGTATAACAGCAATGTTCATTTCTCTTGAATATCCAAAAACCGCGATGATTTTACCCTTTCAGCCGATTGAAATACCAATCCACCGTCTTGACAATGCCTGTCTCAAAATTCTCATCTGCCTTCCACTTGAGCTCCCTCTCGAGCTTTGAGGCGTCTATCGCATAACGGAAGTCATGACCAGGACGGTCGGTCACGAAACTGATCAGCTCTCCGTATTTCTGGTTGTTTTTTCTCGGCTGTCTTTCGTCAAGCAGCTGGCAGACTTTTTTCACTATCTCAAGGTTGTTGCGTTCGTTGTGCCCGCCAACGTTGTAGGTCTCTCCGCTCTTCCCTTCGTGGAAGATGAGGTCTATCGCCTTGCAGTGGTCCAGCACATACAGCCAGTCCCTGACGTTGCTCCCGGTTCCATAAACGGGTATCGGTTCTCCATTCAGGCATTTCCGGATGATGGTGGGGATGAGTTTCTCAGCATGCTGTTTGGGTCCATAGTTGTTGGAGCAGTTGCTGGTGGTGATGTTCATCCCATAAGTGTGGTGATACGCCCGGACGACATGGTCGGAGGAGGCTTTGCTGGCGCTGTAGGGACTATTAGGCGCATACGGGGTTTCTTCGGTGAAATAACCTGTTTCACCCAAGGTGCCATAGACTTCATCGGTACTGATGTGGTGGAACCTTGCGGTCTCATAACCGGGTTTTGGCTGGTTGGGGGCTGCCATCCAGTGTTTCCTGGCTGCTTCGATGAGGGTGAAGGTGCCGACGATGTTGGTCTGGATGAAAGCCTTCGGTCCTTTGATGGAGTTGTCGACATGGCTCTCTGCTGCAAAGTGGATGACGCCCTGGATATCATGCTGGCTGAAGAGGCTGTCTATCAGTCCCTCATCACAGATGTCGCCCTGGATGAAGGTGTAGTTGTCCATGCCTTCGCACTCTTTGAGGTTGTCCAGGTTGCCGGCATAGGTGAGTTTGTCGAGGTTGATGATATGGTAGTCTGGGTATTTCTCCGCGAAGTACGGGACGAAGTTGGAGCCGATGAATCCGGCACCACCGGTGACGAGGATGCTGTTCATTTATCTGCCTCCCTGCTCTGTTTTTCTTGTTCTTTTCCTTCTGTCTGTTCCTGTATTTCCCTTATGCAATCCCGAAGGGCTGCCCGCCAGTGCCGGATGCTGAGGTTGAAGTCTTTTTTGATGCTGGTTTTGTTCAGGACGCTGTAGGCGGGACGCTTTGCTTTTGTCGGGTACTGCCAGGTTTCAATGGGCTCGATGTTGCATTCCAATCCTGCCTCTTCCATGATGGCTGTAGCGAAGTCGTACCAAGAGCAGACACCTTCGTTGGTGAAGTGGTATAGGGCTTTTGTGCCTGTCTTGGCCTGGGGGAGGATTTGGAGAATGGCTTCGGCTAGGTCACCGGCATGGGTAGGGCTGCCGACCTGATCTGCGACAACGGTGAGCCTGTCCCTTTCTTTGCCAAGGCGCAGCATGGTCCTGACGAAGTTCCTGCCTTCTGCGGCATAGACCCAGGCGGTACGGATGATCAGGCAGGTCTGGGCTTCCGCCAATACGGCTTTTTCTCCTGCAAGTTTGGTGCTGCCGTAGACGGAGACGGGGTTGGTTTCATCTTCAGACTTGTAGGGCAGACAGCCTGTACCGTCAAAGACGTAATCGGTGCTGATGTGGATGATGTTCTTCCCGTACCTAGCAAGATATTTGGCACCAAGGTGGTTGACGGCATCTGCCAGGATTGGTTCTTCTTCGGCTTGATCGACAGCGGTGTAGGCAACACAGTTGATGACGAGGTCTATCTTATTCTGGTCAATGTACTGCTTGACGGCAGACTCATCGGTGATGTCGAGTTCTTCACGGTCGGTGTAGAAGATGGCTTCTTTTTCCCCAAGGCGTTTCTTCAGCTCTGTGCCAAGCTGACCTTTACTGCCGGTAATGAGGACCTTTGCCTTTGCTGTCTCCATGCACGCTCCGTTACTTGCTGTAGGTGAAGTCAGGGGTTTGGTTGTATTCTGCGAAGCTCTGTGCCTTGGTGTCTTTCTCGGACAGCAACGCCCTGTCTCTGTCTATCTGCCAGTCAATATTGAGGTCCTTGTCGGCGAAGTTGACACTGCCTTCACTTTTCGGTGCATAGCCGTTGTCACATTTGTAGGCGAAGACAGCACTTTCGCTCAGGACGCTGAAGCCATGACCGAACCCCCTCGGGATGAGCAGCTGGCGGTGGTTGTCCTCACTGAGCTCAACAGCAACGTGCCTGCCGTAAGTCGGGGAACCTTTTCGAAGGTCAACAGCGACATCAAGCACCCTGCCCTGCAGTGCTCTGACAAGCTTGGCCTGTGCATCATTCCCTTTCTGGTAATGGATGCCCCTGACTGTCCCATAGGCAGACTTAGACTGGTTGTCCTGAACCCATGTGTAATCGAGCCCTGCTTCTTCAAAAGCTTTCTGGTTCCAGCTTTCGTAAAAGTAGCCCCTGGCATCCTTAAAGACTTTGGGTTCGATGATGTAAACACCTTCGAGTGCTGTTTCAATAATTCTCATGGGCTTCTCCCAAGACTTTTTCCAGGTAGGCTCTGTAGGTGGAACCGGGTTTCATGCTGTTGATGAGCGCCTGCATCTGGACATCGTCAATGAGACCTTTCTTGTAGACGATTTCTTCAATGCAGGCAATCTTGAGTCCCTGACGCTGTTCGATGAGCCCGATGTACTGGGAGGCTTCCATCAGGGAGGTTGGTGTGCCAGCATCC
>CALGGD010000088.1 GCA_937916185.1 uncultured Oxalobacter sp.
ATCATAACGTTCAGGGAACGGTGTCCTGAACAGCATGTCGGTATCCGCCTTGACCGTCAGCCAGGCATTCCGGCTGATTTCTTTTTCCAGCTGTCCGGCATCCCAGCCGGCGTATCCGATGGCAATCAGTGAATGGCGTGGGCCGCTGTTCTTTGCAATGGCTTCCAGGACATCGCGGGAAGAGGTGAAGGCGATCTGGTCGGAGATTTTCATGGTCGCTGAATAGGCCGCATCGGTGCTGTGCAGGATAAAGCCCCGGTCACCCTGTACAGGACCGCCGAACATGACAGGGACGTCCACCTTGGCTTTGGCGGCATCATCGATGGGGAGATCCTGTTTTTCCAGCAGGGTGGTCACCTTGACATCCATGGGTCTGTTGATGACGAGGCCCAGCGCCCCGAATTCATTATGCTCACACAGATATACAACTGTCCCGCCGAAAACGGGGTCAGGGCTTCCTGGCATGGCAATCAGGAGATGGTCGGTAAGGTTCATGGCAGTCACCTGTCAATTGAAACAGTTCTGGTCTCGGTTAATATAAATATAACATAAGGGCATTTTGCCTGTATTCAATGCCCCGGTTTTCTTCAGCGGCGGATGGATCCGGGTACCCCGCCGGAAATGTCCCGGTCCGCCAGGGGCTGGAACCTGACCCGGGTATATGGATGCCTTGGAGGCGGGACTGGCGGCAAGGGGTGGCACCGGCAACAAATTTCAACAAATGAAGCTAAAGCAGGTAAAATATCCAGACCCATGCAAACCTTTTGCATGAGGTGTCCGTTCAACTCGACAAAAGGGCTCACAATGTCCATCAAATCAGATAAATGGATACGGCGCATGGCCACAGAACACCAGATGATCGAGCCGTTTGAGCCCGGTCAGGTCCGCTTCGTGGATGACCGAAAGATTGTCTCTTATGGTGTCTCTTCTTACGGTTATGATGTCCGTTGCGCTGATGAATTCAAGATTTTCACCAATATCAACAACAGCATCGTTGACCCGAAGAATTTCGATGACAAGTCTTTTGTTGATTTCAGGGGGGATGTCTGCATCATTCCGCCGAATTCTTTTGCCCTGGCAAGGACGGTCGAGCGGTTCCGTATCCCACGCAATGTGCTGACGGTCTGTCTTGGCAAATCCACCTATGCAAGATGCGGCATCATTGTGAATGTCACCCCGTTTGAGCCGGAATGGGAAGGGTATGTGACCCTGGAATTTTCCAACACCACGCCATTGCCCGCCAAGATTTATGCCTGGGAAGGCTGTGCACAGGTGCTTTTCTTTGAAAGCGATGAGGAATGCGAGATTTCCTATAAAGACCGTGGCGGCAAGTACCAGGGACAGACAGGGGTGACTTTGCCCAAGGCGTGATACGGGGAAGGATGCAGGACAGGAAACCTGCATCTTTCTGCCCAGAGACAGGAAAACCGGCAGTGCTGCCGGTTTTCTTATGGATGCCTGGCGGGAATCAGGCCGGTTTCGCCGCCTGGATTTCCGCCTGGGCTTCTTTCGCAAGCTCGATGGCGGATTCCAGGTCAGGCACCATGTATTTGCCTAGGCGCTGGTCCATCCGCAGCCGCTGGAGCTGACGCAGCGGGAAGTCGGTTGCCCCGGCAATGATGAAGACCTTGCCCCGTGCGACGACATTCTGCTGGAAGCCCTCGATGATGTCCCCGGCACTGTTGTCAATCGACATCAGGTTGGTGAAGTCGAAGATGACAACATCCGGTGCATCTTCTGCAACCATGTATTTAGGGCTGGTCGCTTCTTCCAGTTTGGAGACGGAACCGAAGAACAGGGCTCCTTCGAGGTTCCAGATGTCGATGCCTTTAGGGATGTCTGTCCGGTTTTCTTCCTTGATGACTTTTGTCAGGGTATTGATGCGGTACAGGAAGAACAGGGCTGCGACACCCAGACCCACTTCAACAGCAACGGTCAGGTCGAAGATGACGGTCAGGAAGAAAGTTGCCAGCAGGGTTGCCTTGTACGACATGGTGAACTGGCGGAGCCGGACAAATTCACGCCAGTTGCCCATGTTGAATGCCACAAACAGCAGGATGGCTGACAGGGCGCACAACGGGATGTTGGCGGCAAGCGGTGCGGCTGCCAGCACGATGCCCAGCAGGGTCAGGGGACCGGAGGCGATGAGCCAGGGACGGGCCTTGCCCAGCTTGGTGTTGGTCTTGTCCACGATGCCGCCCATGATCAGGTCAGAGATGCCGTCAAAGATTCGGCAGACCAGGAACATGGTGGCGATGGCGCCCGCGCTGATCAGCGCCGTGTCCGTGTAGTACTGGAGCAGGAAGGCCGCCGCAATCTGATTGAACACGCAGCCGCCGCCGGTACCCACGCCGTAGGCGATTTTGTTAAGCAGCGGGACCTTTTTCTTGGTTTCCACAGTTTCCATACCTTTGTCTCCTTTGCACTTTGAGTTCGGATTCAATCCGGTTCCATTATAGCATTGTAGGAGTGCTGCGGTTATTCATTCTTTTGATGTTAAAGCACTTCTTTCGTTGACAGGATATTTGCGATGCATTATACTGCCATTAAGAAGCGTGAAGGAGCGATCCAAATGGAACTGGAACGGTTATCGGAATTTGTTATTCTGGAAGCGGAAGGCTCTTTTAAGGCCGCGGCAGAGAGACTAGGTCTGGCGC
>CALGGD010000089.1 GCA_937916185.1 uncultured Oxalobacter sp.
ATTTTCCTGTACTGCCGTTTCCGGAAATACCGGATTGCCGATACGGAAATCCGCTGTCCGCAGTGCAGTACAGGCAATAGGCGGGCTTTCTATTGCGCCAGATGCCATAATCCACTGTTCATCATCCCTAGAAACAGGAACCGCAGTCAATCTGAATCATCAAACCAGTCATCTGATTTTGATATCACGCAGAAAAAAGGAGAAGCCTATGACTACACAGGTCATTATTTCGTCAAGGATGCAAATGGCGATGAATGGCTGACTGACGGCAAGGGGCATTGGATACGGGATGACGAAGGCATCTTCATCAGCAGACGGTCTAAGCCACCCGCCGGTTACAACGACTGGGATGTTTTCCTGGAATCCCTGCAACAGTCATCTGACTTTGACATCATGCAGAAGAAAGGGGAACCCTACGATTACACAGGTCATTATTTCGCCAAGGATGCGAACGGTGATGAATGGCTGACTGATGGCAAGGGGCATTGGATACGGGACGATGAAGGCATCTTCATCAGCAGACGGTCAAAACCGCCAGCAGGCTATGACGACTGGGACAGTTTCCTTGCAACACAGAAATGATTACTTTCATACCCCATGGAACCCGATAACCTTTTCTTCATCTTGGAACTTCCTTTTTCGCCTGTCCCTGGCATGGCTGAAATTGAAAAAGCTCTTTCGGAAAAACAAAGCGAGTGGTCTCGACTGCTGAACAATCCCAGAAAACGGGACTACGCAAAAAAATGGCTGGCGGATATTGATGCCATGCGTCAGTTGCTTGCTGATTCAGAGACACGGAACTTCCTGGCTGAACAGGCGCAGGAAATACAGCTGACGAAAATCACAGAACTGGAACAGCTACTGGAGCTGAATTACAACGAAGAAACGCTCTCTGACCAAGATATCTGTTATCTGCTTGACCGCTATGGCATCTACCGGATTACTGAACAGGATATCCAAAGTCTGTACCAAAACATCCAACAGACCCGTCAAGCAGACCAAAGTGGCAGGAAAGCACAGGAAGAAATCTGGGATAGTATTGAATTGCCTGATTATTTCCTGATGGACAATGTGGAGAATCTGCTGAAGGTTGTCGGCAGGAAAACCTTGTATGGTTTTCTGGACATGCCTGCCTATGTCTCTTCCCGAGGGTTGCTGAACGCTTTGAATGACCTTGAAAAGAACCTTCGGGAATCTGCCATAACAGACCAGAATGAAGCCAGCAAAAAACTCTGTGGATTTGCACGTAACGTCTTTTCCTTAGAAGATGAACGGCAGAAATATGACAATTATTTGGACATCAAAACATGGCAGCACCTTTACCAATGGATTGACATCAATGCGGACACCAATGAGAAGAATGTTGTGCAGGTCGATTTCCTGAACAGGCTTTTCCAGCAGCTTCCACCAGGAACCGATTATGAAAGCGTTGCCAAGGCTATTTTCCTGTACTGCCGTTTCCGGAAATACCGGATTGCCGATACGGAAATCCGCT
>CALGGD010000090.1 GCA_937916185.1 uncultured Oxalobacter sp.
GATGCCCGCCAGTTGGGTGGACAGGAAAGTCGCATGGCGGTCAGTCAGCCCTGTAATGAAATCAATCACCCGCATATAGGCGGTATAGAGGTCATCTTTTTCAGTCGGTGCATTCATGCCCATCAATGTCAGGACCTGGCCATCCCTGAAAGAAAGCGGCTGTCTGCTGATGAACTGATGGCAGGACGGAATCAGTGTATCCAGCATCCGTTTATACAATGTATAAGACCCGATTTCAATCGCAATCTTTGAGTGGTTTTTCAGGATGACGTCAAAGAACAGTTTGCGTGCATTGTCCATGTAGGCGGCGACATCGGGCTCGATATGGTCAAGCAATGCATGGACATCTTGATCCCCTGCCATAATCTGTTCATAAAACGATTTGAACACATTGCAGGTGGCATCAATCATCAGGTCGATGACCCTTGCCCTGATCAGACCTGCTTTCCGGCGGTTGGAATCAATGCTGTCCAAACGGGCGGCATCAATGCCCAGTTTTCCCCAGACAGGCTCAGTCACTGACATCAGCGCATCAAACTGGACGATGTTCAGTTCCAATGCGTCTTCGATATCAATGATGCAATAGCAGATATCATCAGCGGCTTCCGTCAGAAAGGAAAGGGGGTGACGGTTGTATCCGCTGTCAGTCTTGAGACCGAGATAAGTGAAAACCTCATCAAAGATTTGCCGTTCTGACTGGTAGAAATTGAATTTTGAGGAATGCAGTCTGGTGGCATGGGATGATGAGCGGGGATATTTGACCATTGATGCCAATGTCGGGAAAGTCAGCCGCAGCCCCCCTTGGTCTTTATGGTTCTCAAGGGAGGTCAGGACACGGAAACCCTGGGCATTGCCGTCAAAAGTCATGAAATCCAGTTTCTGTTCTTCCGTCAGTTCTGAAAGATACCGTTCGTTGTTCTGTGGATCCTTGAACCAGTCCTGCAGGGCGGATTCCCCACCATGCCCGAAAGGGGGGTTGCCGATGTCATGGGCAAGGCAGGCGGCTTGGACAATCTGTCCAAGGTGTTCCGGGGTATAGGTATCAGGCAGGTCGCCACGTTCTTTCAGGAAATAGCCGGTCATGATGCCCAGGGAACGCCCGACACTGGAAACTTCCAGGGAATGCATCTGCCGGTGGTGGACATGGTCATTGCTGGCAAAGGGATGGACCTGGGTTTTCCGCGCAAGCATCCTGAAGGCGTTTGAGAAGAGGATGCGGTCATAGTCCTGGACGAAAGGGCTGCGTGCCGGGTTGAATGCTGCGGTTTCGATATAGGAACCATTCCGTCTGACGGGCGCCAGCAGCAGATGCCACTGGGACTGGCGGTTTTTGGTTGCAGGGTTTTCCATCATGATATTGTCATATCCTATCAATTGGTTTCATGGTAACAGAATGCAGGATATATCGGCAAAACCGTATCAATGTATTACAGCCTTTTCTGCCGGAACCTTGCGGTAAGGCAGGCCAGGATGATGAGAAGCACTGACAGGATGACAGTCGGGGTGTTCCCGAACAGGATGTAAGGCGTCATCCCTTGGGTGCCTGCCACATGGAAGCTGAGTTCCCCTTGGACGTAGGGTGGCAGCTGCTGGACAACCTCGCCATATTCATCAATGAAGGCAGTGGTACCGGTATTGGTCGCCCTCAGCATCGGACGGCCGGTTTCCAGGGAACGCATCCTTGAAATCTGAAGATGCTGTGGAAGGGCGATTGTATCGCCGAACCATGCGATGTTTGAGATGTTCAGCAGGATGGAGGCGACCGGTCTGCCTGAAGCGTGCTCGTCCCGGAGCCTTGCTGCGATTTCCTCACCGAAAATGTCCTCATAACAGATGTTCGGCAGGATCCATTGGTCTTTGACCGGGAAAGGCTGCTGGATCAGGTCACCGCGTTTAAAATCGCCCAATGGGATATGCATCATGTTGACAAACCATCGGAAACCGAAGGGGACAAATTCCCCGAACGGCACCAGATGATGTTTGTTGTAACGGTAAACCCGTTCATTGCCACTGTCTTTTGGTGAAACCACCACCAGGCTGTTGGTATAGACCGTCCGGCTGTCTGAGAGCGGGATGCCAAGAGCAAGATGGCTGCCACTGCTGTCAACAAAAGCTGTCAGACTGTCAAGATATCCTGCAGGAAGAAGCTGGGGATAGATGGGAACCGCCGTTTCCGGTGTGACAATGACATCTGCAGGCTGGCGGGGAATCATATTGGAATATTGGTCAAGCATCGCATAAATCTGCCGGGGATTGAACTTCGCTTCCTGAGCGATATTCCCCTGAAGCAGCCGGACATGGATGGGGTTTCCCTTTACGGTTGTCCATTCAACCTGGCGCAAAGACTTACCAAGAGACAGCAGGAGGACAAAAACGACCACCGTGACCAGCATCAGGCTTTTTGAATGGTCTCGGAATGCAAGATAGAGGCCACTCAGGGTTCCAGCAGCAATAGAGGCCATCAGGCTGATGCCGAAAACACCCATGACCGGTGCATAGCCTGCCATCGGACTGTCTGTAAAGGCATACCCCGTTGAAAGCCAGGGCAGTCCTGAAAGAATCCATCCACGGAGCCATTCAAAGATTGTCCAGAAAGCCGGAAAGACCATCATCGCTGTCAGATACCTGCCCGTCTTGAAACGTTTCATCTGGAGATGGGCCAGAAGGCAGGCGGAAGCCGGAAGAAGCCCCATGAACATCGTAAGCAGGGCAATCCCCATAGCCGCTGGCAGCGCATTCATACCACCATGGACATGAAGGCTGACAAACATCCAGTAAAGACCTGCACCAAAACATGCAAAGCCATAACCCCAGCCACAGAAAAAAGCCAGGCGGGTTTTCTCCTGGCAGACGATGATGCCGGACAGGATGGCAAGACAGAGGATCTGGAACCCCCAAATGCCATAAGGCGCAAATGAGAATACCGTCAGGATACCGGTCAGAAAGGAGATGACAGGGAAGAGCAGGGGTCTGAATCGTCTCATAAACAAAAGGGTTGGATATCTTCAGATGCCATCCAACCCGTTCAAGTGATGCTGTCGGAAAACAGAAGCAATCAAGACGGCTGCCCTACACCTTGGTCTTTGGCATCAGTACCAATGACAGGGGTATCTTCCCCGTCAGCCAGCAGGACACTCCTGCCGCTGCAGTTGCTTTCGGTTTCAGGGTCATATTCCTCTTCAATCCGGATGACACTCCTGCCGCTACTGTTGATTTCAGTCTCTGGGTCGTATTCATCCTCAATCTGGACAATACTGCGTCCACTGCAGTTGGTTTCTGTGAGTGGATCACCGTCATCGTCCATGGAAATGACACTGACACCCGTCATCTCAACTTCTTTCACCGAATCATCGGGATTAAAAACCGTATCTTTGGAAGTATTCATAACAGCGCAACATTCAAAACAAGAGAACAGGGAATTACTGATTATCCATCTAGGCAGAACATTATAGACAAGATAACAGAAATCTTCATGCTCCTACCTGAAACATGAGAATACCGCCGTTCCAGTTCTGCTGACCCTGAAGAAAACCACAGGGCGATGTCAGGGCATCGGCTGAGGGCATCGGCTGACCAGAAGCGTTTTCAGTTTCCGGGCATCGGCCCTGAGAACTTCGACATGCATCCCATCCAGGTCAAAGCTTTCACCGACATGCGGAACATATCCCAGATGGCTGGTGACATAGCCACCAATCGTGTCAATCCGGCTGTCCTGGAGATCCAGCCCAAGTTCAGCATTGAAATCTTCCATCTCGATCCACGCAGGAACCCGCCACCGCATTGTTCCATCCTCCTGCCTGGAGGAGGTGATATGTCCGGCATCTTCATCTGCATACTCATCGACAATTTCGCCGACAATTTCTTCAAGGACATCTTCAATCGTCACCAGTCCGGACACATTGCCAAACTCGTCAATGACAATGGCGAGGTGGTTCCGGGTATTCTTGAAATCCCTGAGCAGGACATTCAGTTTCTTGGATTCCGGGATAAAGACAGCAGGCCGCAGGATGTCCCGGACAGATTCACCGTTTTCATAATGTTTCAGCAGGTCTTTTGCGAAGAGGATACCGACCACCTTTTCAGGGTCGCCATCAATTGCCGGATAACGGGAGTGCCCATATCGGATGACATCCCCGATCCAGGACTCAATGGGCTCACTGACATCGACCGTCAGCATCCGTGTCCTGGGAATCATGATGTCGCGTGCGGCTGAATCATAAACCTTGAAAACCCCCTCAATCATCGCAAGGCATTCAGCATCAATCAGTTTCCGTTCATGTGCATCATGCATGACATCCAACAGGTCAGATTGGGAATCCGGTTCTGGTGCAATCATTGCAGCCAGTTTCTCGAAAAGCGATTTGACAGAGGGTTTCTGTTTTTTATGGTTGTCAGAAGGCTCAGGCATAGTGGGGCAAAGATGTTGGAACAGAAGAATATTAGCACAGACTTTGTTTTTTGATTCCTGATTAAAATAGATAATTCATGTAAGCTATCGTCATGGAACAGTTGAAAAAATGTCTATGAAACAACAGTTGAAAACCATTGCCTGCCTTGCCGCATACCTCTTGCTGCCAGTGACCGCCGCTTATGCAGCAGGTTCTTCAGAACAGGTTTTGATTGAGAAAGCACAGGCTGGCACCGCCCGAGACCGGATGCGGTTGGGGTTGCGGTATGCGATGGGGGATGGCGTCAAGGCAGATGACATCACCGCACAGAAATGGTTTCAACGGTCAGCGGAGGAAGGGTATGCGCCAGCCCAGGTCGGACTGGCATCCATGAAAGCGTTTGAAAGCGATGTCCAGGATGTTCCCGGTGCCATTGAATGGCTTCGGAAAGCGGCACAGCAGGATAATGTCCAG
>CALGGD010000091.1 GCA_937916185.1 uncultured Oxalobacter sp.
ATGACCTGCTTGTCAGCCGTCAGGCAGGGTCCTTCTTTTTCCTGGGGGAGATTCTGGTTGACCTGCCGTTGCCGGTCGATAAGCCGGAGGTAAGCCGTTGCGGTGGCTGCCGAAGATGTCTCCAGAGCTGTCCGACAGGCGCTTTTGCCGCACCAAGGATGGTGGATGCCAGACGGTGCATCTCCTACCTGACGGTAGAATGGCGGGGTGGCATCCCTGTCGAACTGCGGCCCCTGATCGGGAACCGCATCTATGGCTGTGATGACTGCCAGCTCTGCTGCCCGTGGAACCGGTTTGCGAAACAGGCGGTTGTGCCGGATTTCGCCGTGCGCCATCATCTGGATGATATTTCGCTGGTCGAGCTGGCATCCTGGACAGAAGACATGTTCTATCAGCGGATGGCAGGCAGCCCGATACGGCGGATCGGGTATGCATGCTGGTGCCGTAATCTCGCCGTGGCAATGGGCAATGCACTGGCCGGTCAGGAAGCGGGGGTGGACAGGCAGGCGGTCAGGGCTGCCCTGGAAGCCATGGCGGCAGCAACCGGCTCAGACATGGTGAAAGAGCATATTGGCTGGGCATTGGCACAGGGCCAGGGGTGAATCACCAGCCAGGGACAGTCGTGGACAGATTGAAGGGGCTTCCGGTGACAGGATGAAAGAATCAGGAAAACAGCGGAAAAACAGGCAGCCGGTGCTGTCAGCATCAGACAGTCTGCGGATTGACGAATTCTGCGATGCGCTTTGGCTGGAAGACGGCCTGTCGGCGAACACCATCGCCTCGTACCGGAATGACCTGGAACTTTTTGCCGGCTGGCTCCAGAGGGAAACCACTGTTGGCAGTCTTGTCAAGGCGGGGCAGGAACAGCTGAACGCTTATTTCCTGGCACGTCATGCCACCAGCAAGGCGGCTTCCGCCAACCGCAGGCTGACCGTGCTGAAGCGGTTCTACCAGTATCAGATGCGGCTGGGGCGGATTCTGGCCAACCCCTGCAGCAGGATGCATGCCGCCAGGCAGCCCCAGCGTTTTCCGCATACCCTGTCAGAATCACAGGTCGATGCCCTGCTGGAAGCCCCGGATTGCGGAACCCCGTTGGGGCTCCGGGACAGGACGATGATTGAGCTGATGTATGCGAGCGGTCTCCGGGTTTCAGAACTGACCACCCTGAAGCTCGATGCAGTCAGCCTGAACGAGGGGGTTGTGCGGATCCTGGGCAAAGGCGGCAAGGCCAGGCTGGTGCCGTTTGGCGGGCAGGCGGACAGCCTGATCCTCCGCTACATGGCGGAAAGCCGTCCGGCCATCCTGTCAGGCAGGCAGTCGGATTACCTGTTTGTCACAGCACGGGGTACCTTGATGACCCGCCAGATGTTCTGGACACTGGTCAAGAAATATGCGCATATGGCGGGCATCACCGATCCCCTGTCCCCCCATACCCTGCGGCATGCCTTTGCCACCCATCTGCTGAACCACGGGGCTGACCTGCGGGTCGTCCAGCTGCTGTTGGGGCATTCAGACATCACAACGACCCAGATCTATACCCATGTCGCACACCATCGCCTGAAACAGCTGCATGCACAGCATCATCCCCGTGGAACCCTGGCTGTCCAGGGAAACACCACGGATGCGGATGGGCAGGCATCCCCTCCAAGTCAGGATGGATGATGACAGGAATC
>CALGGD010000092.1 GCA_937916185.1 uncultured Oxalobacter sp.
ACGAAAGCGCCACCCAATCGACTCCCAAGGAGAGGGCGAACTCAAGGTCGCGCCGGTCTTTTTCCGTCAGGATTGGGATGGGCAGGACGACATCAGGGACATTCAGGCCTTTGCGGTTGGAAAGCGTCCCGCCTGTCTCCACACGGGTACGGATTTCATCATCAGTGCCCTGGATGACCTTCATCCGGATCTTGCCATCGTCCAACGAGATGGCATGCCCCTGTTCCATGATGCCGAAAAGCTCTGGATGCGGCAGGCAGACACGGCTGGCGTCACCCGGTGCCGGATTCCGGTCAAAGGTGAACTCGCTGCCCGCCGCGACATGCACCTTGCCTTCTTCAAAAGTGCCGACACGGAGCTTGGGCCCCTGCAGGTCGGCAAGGATGGCAATCGGACGTCCGACCAGCCTTTCGACCTCACGGACGGTCTCATGGCGTTTCCGATGGTCTTCCTGGGTACCGTGGCTGAAATTGAAGCGGAAAACATCCACGCCGGCTTCAAACAGCGCCAGGATCATTTCCCTGCTTGAACTGGCTGGTCCCAATGTCGCTACAATCTTTGCCTTGCGCTGACGCCGCATGGTTTCCTCCTGTTCTATGGGTTACAGGATCAGGATGGCACGGAAATCATTGACATTGGTACGGGTCGGGGTTGTGACAATCAGGTCGTCCAATGCATCAAAGAAGCCATAACCATCATTGTTCTCAAGCATTTTCAATGGGCGCAGGCCCTTTGCCTCTGCACGGGCAATGGAATCCGGGGTATAGACCGCACCGGCATTGTCCTCAGAACCATCAATGCCATCAGTATCACAGGCGACAGCATAGATACCCTCTGCGCCATTCAGGGAAATCGCCAGGCTGAGCAGGAACTCTGCATTCCTGCCCCCTCTGCCATTGCCACGGACAGTGACAGTGGTTTCCCCGCCTGACAGGATGACGCATGGTTTTGCAAACGGCTGCCCCTTCCCGGCGACCTGCAGTGCCATGGCGGCGTGCATCTTGGCAATATCGCGGGATTCCCCTTCAATGCAATCGGAAAGGATATAAGGCGTAATACCCCGTGAACGCGCCAATGCCGCAGCAGCCTCCAAGGCATCCTGCGCTGTTGCGATGATATGGCTTTCATGGGTCGCAAAGATGGGATTGTCCGGTTTCACCGATTCCCCTTTGCCGGTTTCCAGATACTGGATGATATGGTCCGGCACCTCGATCTGGTATTTCTTCATGATTGCCAGTGCATCCGAACAGGTCGTCGGATCCGGCAGGGTCGGTCCACTGGCAATGATGCCGGGGTCGTCCCCGGGGATATCGGAAATCAGCAATGTCACGACTTTTGCCGGGGCACAGGCAAGCGCCAGACGGCCGCCCTTGATGCCGGAAAGATGTTTACGGACACAGTTCATTTCCGCAATGTTGGCACCGCTCCTGAGCAACTGGCGGTTGATGGACTGCTTTTCCTCCAATGTAATGCCTTCTCCCGGCAAAGCCAGCAGGGCGGAACCGCCACCTGAAATCAGGCACAGCACAAGGTCTTTCTCCGTCAGTCCCTTGACCATATCCATGATACGGCCGGCTGCCGCACGGCCCGCTGCATCCGGGACAGGGTGGGCTGCCTCGACAACTTCAATGCGCTTGCAAGGCATCCCATGGTCATAACGGGTGACAACCAGGCCACTGAGGTCGCCCTGCCAGTTGTCTTCAACGGCTTTCGCCATGGCGGCGGCACCTTTACCGGCGCCGATGACGATGGTCCTGCCCCCTTCCACAGGTTCAGGCAGGTATTCCGGCAGGCATTTCCCTGCACTGACGGCTGATACAGCGCTGGTGAACAGGTCTTTCAGCAACTGTTTTGGATTATCGACTGACATATAAACATCCTGAATGAAAAAAGCCACCAAACGCCTGCAGAACACCGGTTCGCGGAACCGTTCCACATGCCATTTGATGGCTTCTGTATGACTGGCTTCCGGTCAGATGCCGCAGATGCTTTGCCTGACCTTCATAACCGATTGAAATCAAGCCTTCGCAATTTCGTGGTCGGCCATCATTTCCAGTGCACGGCACATTGCGGAGTGGTCACTGCCGCTCAGGCCGTGGGCTGCGCAGGAATTGAACAGTTCCTGTGCGGTTGCGGTGTTAGGCAGGCTGATACCCAGGGATTTAGCACCCTGCAGTGCCAGGTTCAGGTCTTTCTGATGCAGGTTGATACGGAAACCTGGGTTGAAAGTCCGTTTAACCATACGTTCGCCATGGACTTCCAGGATACGGGAAGAAGCAAAACCACCCATCAGGGCCTGACGGACCTTGGCAGGATCAGCACCAGCCTTGGAAGCGAACAGCAGGGCTTCGGAAACCGCTTCAATCGTCAGGGCGACGATGATCTGGTTGGCAACCTTACAGGTCTGGCCAGCACCGTTGTCACCGACCAGAGTGATGTTCTTGCCCATCAGCTGGAACAGTGGCTTGACTTTGTTGAAGACTTCTTCCTTGCCGCCGATCATGAAGGACAGGGAACCTTCATAGGCACCGACCTGGCCACCGGAAACAGGGGCATCCAGGTATTCGCAACCCAGGTCATTGACCTTCTTCGCGAATTCCTTGGTACCGATCGGGGAGATGGAACTCATATCGACAACAATCTTGCCTGCGGACAACCCTTCAGCAACACCGCCAGCACCGAACAGGACTGCTTCAACGTCCGGGGTGTCTGGAACCATGATGAAGACAATATCGGATTTCTGTGCGACTTCCTTGCCGTTTGCACATTTGATGGCACCGCCTTTAGCCAGTTCTTCAGGGATGTCTTTCCTGTCATTGACATACAGGGTGTTGCCTGCTTTCTGCAGGTTGAGTGCCATCGGGGTACCCATGATACCCAGACCGATAAAACCAAGATTTGCCATTGTTTATTTCTCCAAATGAATTTCTTAAATTGTCCAACAATCATTCAACGTCATATTCTTTCAGCCATTTCAGCCCTTCAACCGTCGTGGTTGCCGGACGGTATTCACAGCCGATATAGCCATCGTAGCCGATTTCGTCGAGGAACTTGAACAGGAAGTGGTAGTTGATTTCACCAGTGCCTGGTTCATGGCGGTTCGGCAGGTCAGCCAGCTGCATATGCTTGATCAGTGGCAGGTTCGCCTTGATGGTGTTCGCCAGTTCACCTTCCATACGCTGCATATGATAGATGTCATACTGGATGAACAGGTTGTCGGAACCGACTTCCTTGATGATGTCAACCGCCTGCTGGGTCCTGTTCAGGTAGGCATTCTTCATATCAATGGTATTGACGGGTTCGGTGACCAGACGGATGCCTTCCGCTTTCAGGGCAGCAGCTGCAAATTTCAGGTTGGCAACAAAAGTCGCACGCTGTTTGTCTTCAGACAGTCCTGGCAGGGTAGGGCCAGACAGTGCGTTGACCTGTGGAACCCCCAGTGCCTTTGCATACTGGATCGCCTTGCCGACACCGTCCTGGAATTCACCGACACGGTCTGGGTGGGAAGCGATACCCCGGTCGCCGGCAGCCCAGTTGCCGGATGGCAGGTTGTGCAGGACCAGCTTCAGGTTGTTTTTCTGCAGCCTTTCGCCGATTTCCTCAACAGTATTGTCATATGGGAACAGGAATTCAACTGCCTTGAAGCCAGCCTTGGCGGCAGCTTCGAAACGGTCCAGGAAAGGCACTTCATTGAAGAGCATGGACAGGTTAGCGGCTACTTTTGCCATTTGTTTTTCTCCTTGTTGCGGTTTTCTCTATAAACGATGCTTATTCTGTGATATCGAGTGCGGTACCCCATTCATTGATCTTGTCGAGGTTGCCGCCCATCGGGACATTGGTGACGCGTTCCATGATGCATTCGACAACGACCGGCACCTGGAATTCCTTCATCAGTTCACGCGCCTTGGTCAAGGCAGGGATGATTTCATCCGGCCTGCGGCAGCGGATCGCCTTACAGCCCATACCTTCTGCAATCTTGACGAAGTCCATACCATATTCACCGATTTCCGGAGAATTGATATTGTCATAGGACAACTGGACACAGTAATCCAGGTTGTTGAAGCCCAACTGCCCCTGACGGATCAGCCCCAGATAAGCGTTGTTGACGACAACATGGATATAAGGCAGCTTGAACTGTGCACCGACAGCCAGTTCCTCGATATGGAACATGAAGTCGAAGTCACCGGAAATCGCACAGATGTCAGCATCAGGCAATGCGGAACGGACGCCCAAGGTTGCAGGGATGGTCCAGCCCAGAGGACCTGCCTGGCCACAGTCAATCCAACCGCGTGGCTGATAGACTTTCAGGGTCTGGACAGCGGAAATCTGGGACAGGCCGATGGCGCAGACATAATGGACATCGCGGCCGAAGAAATTGTTCATTTCATGCCATACACGCTGGTACTTCATCGGGACTTCGTCCCAATCCGTCTTGCGCAGCATCGTGCGTTTACGTTTCAGGCAGTCGGCTGCCCAAGCGGAACGGTCTTTGAGCTTCCCTGCCGCTTTCCATTGCTTGGCCAATGCGACCAGCTGTTCCAATGCCGCCTTCGCATCGGAAACAACGCCATAATCCGGCGGGAAGACTTTACCGATCTGGGTTGGTTCAATATCGATATGGACGAACTTGCGGCCATTCCGGTAAGTCGCCAGGCCACCAGTATGGCGGTTTGCCCAACGGTTGCCGATACCCAATACGAAATCGGACTGGAGGAAAGAAGCATTTGCATAACGGTGATGCGTCTGGATACCGACCATCCCGGCATTCAGGTCATGGTCATCAGGGATAGCCCCCCAACCCATCATGGTCGGGACAACCGGCGTACCCAGGATTTCCGCCAGTTCAACAAGCAATGGTGATGCGTCTGCCAGGATGACACCACCACCGGCGATGATCATCGGTTTTTCGGCATCATTGAGCATCGTCAGCACTTTTTCAATCTGTGCCGGGGTCGCGCTTGGCTTATCGACAGCCAGCGGTGCATAAGTATCAGGATCGAATTCAATCTCACCCAGCTGGACGTCCATCGGCAGGTCGATCAGGCAGGGGCCAGGACGGC
>CALGGD010000093.1 GCA_937916185.1 uncultured Oxalobacter sp.
CCTACTATGCCCGCCATGATGGCGAACCTGAAGAAGTCGCCCTGGCATGTGCTGAACATTATCAGCCCCGTTTTGCCGGGGATGCCCTGCCAGGCACCCAGACCGGCACCATCCTGGCTTTGGCGGATAAACTGGAAACCCTTGTCGGCATCTGGGGCATCGGCCTGCAGCCGACCGGTGACCGGGATCCATTCGCACTGCGCCGTCATGCACTGGGTATCCTGCGCATCCTTATCGAAAATAAACTGCCGCTATCCCTGCGAGGCCTTCTGAAAGATGCTGTGGACATCCTCTCCAAAAACACCCTGTTCGTGAACCCGACTGATGCGGTCATCGACTTTGTCATGGACCGCCTGCGCGGGCTGCTGCGTGACAGAGGGTATTCCATTGCCGAGGTTGAGGCTGTCCTTGCCCAGAATCCTGACCGTTTTGACAACATCATCGAACGCCTGGATGCTGTCCGGACATTTGCCGCACTACCAGAGGCAGGTTCTCTGGCTGCCGCCAACAAACGCATCACCAACATCCTGAAGAAATCCGGCGTGACAGCTGGCCAGGTCTATCGGGACGTAATGGTTGAGGACAGTGAAAAGAAACTGTACGCCGATCTCCTGTCTGTGAAACCTGTGGCAGACCGTCAGTTCACTTCCGGCGACTATACAGGAACCTTGCAGACACTGGCGACGCTGCATGATGATGTAGATGCCTTTTTCGCCAATGTGATGGTGATGGCGGATGATCCGAAACTGAGGAACAACCGGATTGCCCTGCTGAAAGAACTGCATGACATGATGAACCAGGTTGCAGACATCTCCAAGCTGGCTTCCTGACTTGAAGGACCGATATGAAACTGATCATCCTTGACAGAGACGGCGTCATCAACGAAGACTCCGATGCATTCATCAAATCACCTGATGAATGGGTACCCATTCCTGGTTCTGTCGAAGCCATCGCCCAGCTGACAAAGGCAGGCTATACCGTGGTCATCGCCACCAATCAATCAGGACTTGGACGCGGACTGTTCGATATCACGGCGCTCAATGCCATCCACCAGAAAATGCTGGACACCATCAAGACAGCCGGTGGTGCTGTTCCAGTCATCATGTTCTGTCCACACCTGCCGACCGATGACTGCGACTGCCGGAAGCCACGTCCTGGGATGTTCAACACCATCAGTGAGCGTTTTGACGTCGGGCTCAAGGGGGTTCCTGCCATCGGGGATTCCCTGCGCGACCTTCAGGCAGCACTCCTGGCTGGCTGCACCCCCTATCTGGTATTGACAGGTAAAGGCCGTCAGACTTTGGAGAAAGGCGGTCTACCTCCCGGAACATTGGTCTTTGACAGTCTTGCCGCCGTCGCAGCGCATCTGATCGAGAAAAACAGACAGCCAGTTGCCCCCTCATCAGCACCAGCCGTGCCAGGACAGGGGGAAAAAGCGGTTGCTGCCAGAAATACGGAAAAAGCCGCGCCAAAAGCAAAAGCCAAGGCAGCGGCAAAAGCCAAACTGGCCTCTTTGGCAGAAAAGCCGCAGAAGGCCACTGGCAAAAAAGAGAAAAGTGAGAAAAAATCGGTTCCAGAAAACAAAAAGAAATAACGCCCATGCGATTCATACGCTCAATCCTTTTTTTCTTCATCTGGTGGTCATACACCTTCATCTGGGGATTTGTCTGCCTGTTCACCTGCTGGATGCCGTTTTCAGACCGCTACAAGATTGCCTCCATCTGGGCAAAGGTCACCACAGGTCTTGTCTGGGGCATCTGCGGTGTCAAATACCAAGTGAAAGGCACCGAAAACTTCCCGGAAGGTCCCGTTGTGCTCCTCAGCAAACACCAGTCAGCCTGGGAAACCCTCTTCACCATGCTGGTTCTGCCATGCCCGGTTTCCTTCGTCCTGAAAAAATCCCTGCTGTACATCCCGTTCTTCGGTTGGGTCCTGGCTTTCCTGCGGATGATTCCGATTGACCGGGGCAAACGCGTGAACGCCTTCCGCCAGATGGTCAACATCGGCAGCCAGCGTCTGAAAGATGGACACTGGATTATGATTTTCCCGGAAGGCACCCGTGTTGCACCCGGTACAAAAGGCAAATACCAGAACGGCGGTGCCATGTTCGCCATCAAGACCAAGGCACAGGTCATTCCTGTCGCATTGAATTCCGGTGAATGCTGGCCCAAGACCACCTTTGTCAAGACGCCGGGACTGATCACCCTGTCTTTCGGAAAACCGATTTCCACCGAAGGCAGGAAAGCCGATGAACTGACCAGAGAGGTGGAAACCTGGATAGAGGGCGAGATGCGCAACATTTCCCCGCATCTCTATCCTGATGCAAAACCCGATGATGCCAAATGACATACCAGTTTGCCTTCAATGGCAAAGTCATCTCCTATACCCTGAAACGTTCCAGCAGGCGTTCCATCGGTTTTAAAGTTGACCATCATGGGCTGACCGTCACAGCGCCTGAAAGGGCTTCCCTCTCCTATATTGAACAGGCACTGGCAGCAAAAGCCAGATGGATTATGAAAGCCTTGGACAAAGTCCAGGCAGACCAGCTGGACACACTTGCCCCCATCGTCTGGCAGGACGGCACTGTGTTTCCCTATCTTGGCAAAGACTGCCGCCTGCATCTGGTCAAGACACTCACCACCAGGAACCGCTTCACCCATACAGCAGGAGAACTGATACTTCAGACCATCAGCGCAGATACCGTATCAGTCGCCAAAGCCATGAGAAGTTGGCTGAAACAGCAGGCAGCAGACATCCTGCTCAGCCGTCTGGCAGACCAGGCAGAAACCATGAAGCTGACCTATACCAAAGCCGCCTTGTCCAACGCCACCCAACGCTGGGGCTCCTGTTCAGCAAAACGCCATATCCGCTTGAACTGGCGGCTCATCCTGACCGACCGACCATTGATGGATTATGTCATCATCCATGAACTCGCCCATCTCGTTGAACTGAACCACAGCCACAGATTCTGGGCGATTGTCGAAACATGGCATCCCGACTGGCGGGAAGCCCGTCAGAAACTGAATGCCTTGGGAACCAGGCTCTTTACGCTTTTTCCAGAATAATCCGTCATGACGGCATAAAATCCTATTCATGGGAAGGAATGCACCTATTCCTTTTCCGAAGAATATCAGCCTGTCAGCAGGCAGTTTCTGTCATTTCAGACAGGAAACCTTTTAAAATCCATCCGTAACTGCGATACTACAGACAAATGATTACTGTATTCAAAACAGAAAGGAGGCCTGCTATGGATTATCAGACACTCAACACCGGTGCCAAGATGCCGATGATCGGTTATGGTGTTTTCCAGATTCCACCTCAAGAATGCACCCGGTGTGTCTTGGATGCCCTGGAGGTCGGTTACCGCCATATCGATACC
>CALGGD010000094.1 GCA_937916185.1 uncultured Oxalobacter sp.
TATAATTATATTTGTAATTTTGACTCTTCGAAGGATTTTAACAATCAGTTCAGGACCGGTCGGCACTTCCAGGATACGGCCGGTACATTTGACGGTATCGCCTTCAGAAATGTGTTCATATGCACCCAGAATAACGGCACCGACAGAGTCGCGTTCCAGGTTCAATGCCAAACCAAAGGTGTTTCCGGGGAATTCCAGCATTTCCCCCTGCATGACGTCAGAGAGGCCATGGATACGGCAGATACCGTCAGAGACGGAAATGACGGTACCCTGATTGCGGATCTCGGTTGAATCGCCGAGATTCTCTATCCGATTCTTAATCAGATCACTGATTTCGGACGGGTTGAGTAACATACTAACTCCTATGTATTCTATCGGTTCGCGCCGCAGCGGGCTGCTTGGTTACGAAACAAGGGTCTCCTGCATTCTCTGCAGTTTTCCGCGTACGGACAGGTCCAGCACTTCATCGCCGACAGTGACAAGGATGCCACCGATCAGCGAACTGTCAACCTCAACCTGAGGAATCAGCTTGCGCCCAAACCGTTTTTCAAGTCTGGTGGCAAGTTCCTGGGTCTGGACTTCTGTCATGGGAAAAGCACTGACGATTGTTGCAACCGCAGCACCCTGGCTTGCGTTCTTCAGCTCATCGAACTGACGTGCAATCTCAGGCAGCACAGAAACACGGTCGTTGTCCACCAGCACTTTGACAAAGTTTTTCACCTGTGGATCGTTTTCACAGCGGAAAACCGTGTAAAGCGCATTGGCGACCTGGTCTTTGCGCAGTGTCGGGTTGTTGGCAACATCCAATACCTGAGGATTGGATGCAATCTTTGCCAACGCATCCACCAGCTGTGACCAGTGCACCAGATCCTCTTTCTGTGCTATCTGAAAGAGTGCTTCAGCATAAGGGCGCGCTACAGTAGCTATTTCCATAATTACAGTTCAGCGGAAAGTTTGTTCAACAGTTCAGCGTGGGCGTCGGCATTGATTTCCCGTTTGAGGATCTGCTCGGCTCCCTTGACTGCCAGGTTTGCGACCTCTGCCCGAAGCTGTTCCCTTGCCTGCCTGATCTGCAGGTCAGCCTGTGCACGGGCCTGTGCCAGGATATCAGCCGCCTGCGTTTCCGCATTCGACTTGATTTCATCCGCAACCTTCTGAGCCCTGGCTTCGGCATCCTGAACACGTTTTGCGCCTTCTTCTTTCGCTTTCGCGATTTCAGCCTTCACGTGCTGCTGCACTGCAATCATTTCCTGCTTGCTCCGGTCAGCGGCAGTCAAACCCTCTTGGATTTTGGTCGCGCGTTCGTCCAATGCCTTCACTATAGGCGGCCATACCACTTTTGCCGTGAATATGGCAAAGATAAGGAAGACCACGAGCTGCGCGAAAAGCGTCGCATTCAAATTCATGGTAAATCCCTTTTTAAAATAATGTCTGAACCAGCAATTCCGGTTTGCCCGGATATCGTGTCGGACAATTACTTAACAAATGGATTAACGAATGCGAACATGACGGAGATAGCGACAGCAATCAGGTAAACCGCGTCAACCAGACCAGCCAGAATCAGGACGTTGGTACGCAGAGGGTTGGTCAGTTCAGGCTGGCGTGCAGCTGCATCCAGGTATTTACCTGCCATGAAAGAGATACCAAAAGCAGCAGCGAAAGCGACGATAGCAATCATGAAGCCGCAAGAGAATACCATCATACCTACATCAGTCATAATATTTCCTTCCAGATTGAAAAAATAAAAAAGTTAAAACAAGGGGGTTAAAAAACTTAGTGTCCTTCATGTGCGAGTCCCAGGTAAACCAGCGTCAGCATCATGAAGATGAACGCCTGCAGGAACACGATCAGGATATGGAAAATCGCCCAGATGGCACCGGCAATCACATGGCCGAGGAACAGGAGTCCGCCACCGATGGACAGGGTGGCATAAGCACCCAGCATCGCAATCATCAGGAACAGCAGCTCACCGGCATACATGTTGCCCCAGAGCCGCATGCCCAGGGAAACCATCTTGGAGATATATTCAATACAGTTCAGCGCAAAGTTGGCGGGAGCAAGAGCGATACCGAATGGTGCGCCGAAGAGCTCATGCAAGAAACCTTTGAAACCTTTGACCTTGATGCCGAAATAAATCATCAGGATCACGACGCCCAAAGAAATGCCGACAGTCCCGTTCAGGTCGGATGTCGGCACAACGCGGTGGTGGGTGATGATGGAATCGAGTCCAACCCAGGTGAAAATCTGTCCGAAGAGGTCAACCGGCAGGAAGTCCAGGCAGTTCATCAGGGAAATCCAGACGAAAACAGTCAATGCCAATGGGGCGATGAAGCGGCGGTCACCATGAATCTGTGCTTTGGATTGGGAATCCGCCATCTCAACGAGAATCTCAACGATGGATTGGATGCGGTTGGGGGTTCCTGAAGTCGCTTTCCTGGCGATGACCATCATCACACCACAGGCGATAATGCCACAGAAAACCGACCAGAAAACGGTGTCAAGGTTGATGATGGAGAAGTCAACGATTTTGGATTGGTGGGATGTCCCGAAGTTCTGAAGATGGTGGGACACGTATTCTGCTAGTGTTGGCGTATGGGCATCTGCTGCCATAGTCACCCCCTCGCTTTCAACAATAAAACAATATAAATCTTAAGTATCAGGATATAGCTGATGATGTAGGCAATCCAGTGTATATCCCGGTAAAACCAGAAAGTCACAATCACCAGTACCATGGAGATGGCGACCAGATCGGAAGAGCACACGTCTGAACTATCCAAGCCGCAATGAGGGCAATCAGGACTGCAATCACCGACTGCCACAACAATGCACGCCCCATTTCCGGTCTCTTTAAACTACTGTTATCCAATCAGGGTATCTATCCAGCATAATCCCCTTTAACGGGAAAGGTATGCTCCCTGACGACCCAAAGCCGCGCAATTATACGGAACAACCCAATGTGCCGTCAATGCATCAAGAATGCGCAGTCTTACACAATAGTCCAGCGGGATTATCCTATGCGGTCAATTGTCCGTCAATGAAATTTTGATGAATATATATGTAAGTTTTTTCTTAAACTGTATGAAAAAAACCATTGTTTTCTTTAGCTTAAGAAAAAGTTTTCCGAAAAGAATAGGTAATGTCGTCTTTTGAGGACTCTTTGAAATTATCCATCAAAAGGTTATTTTGGGTGGGACAGGGGCAATATCATCCATGCACTGAAACGGAAGCGGGAAGCCAAAGAAGGAACGTTGGAAAGCCACGCAGACCATCTTTCCTTTTTCCGTTTGGCGGCTGCTACAACGGATGCCATGGATTCAGGCATATGGCGCCAGTCCCTTCAAAGTGCCTGATGTTCCTGGTTACAACTGTCAGCCCGTGGCAGATTGCCGTTGCTGCAATCAGGTTGTCAGAACTTGTGTTGCCGGTCTTTGCCGAAACCAATGCCCATTCCAAGGCAATCTCAGCCGTCACAGGCAGAATATCCTTGCCATAAAATCTGATGAGGTTTTCAAGCCAGTCAGACAGCTTCCCTGCAAACAACGGGTCTTTCTTCCGGATGTTGATGATGCCTCTATAAATCTCACCGACAGTGATCACTGAGAGATGGAACCTGTCCCCTTTATGCTGTTCAAACCATTGGACAACCTGTTGGTCTGGCTGTGGTTTCCGCAATTCAGAAACCGTGACGGTATCCAGTAAGTACATCACAGTTCCAACTTATTCATCCTCAAAGACAGGCTGGTGGGGTAAAGGTCTTTTTCCATGTCTTTTTCATTGTCTGAATGCGGCATGGCCATCAGCATATCCGGCAATGTCGGAGACTGTTTCAGTCCTTTCAGGAACAGGTTGTATTGTTCCTGTGAGATGACCACAACAGCAGGGTTCCCGCGTTTGGTGATGAACTGGGCTTTGCCAGCGACGGCACCATTGACGACTTCACTGAAACGGTTTTTTGCGTCCTGTAAATTCCATAGGGTCTGCATGGGATTCTTTCCTGTCTAGCTTGTTTTGCAAGTGGCTAGACAGTAGCATAAACCCGATGGTGTTTCAACTGTCGTCAGCGCATTTCTGGACAACCAGTTTCTGGAAAAAGTGTCCAAAATAGGTTTCGTGGCTCAGGATGGTGCAGTTATGGTTCTCTGGAAACCAGTGGGTCAGTTCATGACGCCACATATCGACGGCAAAGGGTTCAAAGAGCAGGAACACCAGCCGTTCGTAGAGCCGGAAGGGATGGAACCCCGGGTTGGTGAATTCCACAAAGATGATCCTGCCACCGGGTTTGGTGACACGGATGGCTTCTGACATCGCCATCCGGCGTTCTTTTTCAGGCACTTCATGGGGCAGGAAGAACATCAGGGCATGGTCATAACTGTTGTCCGGGCAGTTCAATGCGGTGGCATCGCATTGGATCAGCCGGACTTTCCCGCCAACATCTTTCAGTTTCCTGCGGACGGTCTCCAGCTGGGTCGGCAGGATGTCGATGACATCGAGATGCCCGTCTTCAGTGAGCGCCTCTTCAAGGCTGGGCGTGAGCCTGCCGTAAGCGCAGGAAATCTGGAGCATGTCGCCGGAGATGCCGTCAGGGAATTCTTCCAGCACTGCCCTGACCAGCCGGTTGTAGTTGCCCAGCAGGATGAAATTGATCATGAAGTCATGGTCCCAGAATCCCGGTGCCTTCGGGTGCTCGTATGCCCACCAGTAGGTGTCATGGAGATAAGCGGGTATCTCAAGCGGCCCAGCCGGCGGCTTGAAATCCGGGAGGGGTCTTGGTGCGGTTTTCTGGGGTTCCATACCGTGGCGGTTCCTGTCTTTCAAAAATATAAATCCACCAACCAGATACCGCATCTGGCTGGTGGAAAATCCCTTGCTTTCAATCCTCGGGGGGCTCAGCCCTTGAACCGGACATAGGGGTTCATCCGTTTTTCCGCTCCGATGGTGGAGGTCGGTCCATGTCCCGGGATGAACTGGACATCATCCGGCAGGGTGTACATGTTTTCCTGGATGGCTTTTTCCAGTGCGCGGAAACTGCCTTTCGGCAGGTCGGTCCGTCCGATGGAGCCAGCGAACAGCACATCACCGGAAACAGCGACCTTGCTGTTGGCATCATAGAAAACAACATGACCCGGCGAATGCCCTGGACAGTGGAAAACCTGCAGGGTCTCGTTGCCCACAGTGACGGTGTCGCCCTGGTCCAGCCAGCGGTCTGGGGTGAACGGCTTGCCCGGCGGCAGTCCCCACATGCGGGTCTGCGCGGAATCCAATGTCTCCAGCAGCCAGTCGTCCGCCTGGTTGGGCCCTTCAATCGGCACACCGAAACGGTCTGCCAGGTCCCTGGCACCACCGCAGTGGTCCAGATGCCCATGGGTCACCAGGACTTTTTCCAGGGTCACGCCCTGTTCCTCAATGGCTTTGCAGATGCGGTTCACATCACCACCGGGATCGACGACGGCGGCTTTATTGGTGTTTTCATCCCACATCAGCGTGCAGTTCTGCTGAAATGGGGTTACGGGGATAATTCGGTATCTCATGGCTGCTCGCTATCCATATTCTTTCAAGTCAGTCAAACCAGATGGAATGCCTCTGTTCCATCCACATTTCCAGATAATCAGGAAAACCCATTATAACGGCATTTCCCTGTCTGGAAAGATGGGAACCTGATGTTTTCTATCTGGATAGATAAGGGTGGAAAAGCGGGAATCAAGCCTGTTCAGGCGTGAGGGCGGAGACATACAGTCCGATCAGGACCAGATTGGAGACGATATGGCAGGGCACCGACAGGCTGGGTACGATGTATTTCGCCGCACCGCCCGATATCAGGCAGTTCACGTTGTCATACTGCTTGCGGAAGGCTTCGACTGCCCGTTCTATCGCGCCGGACTGGGCATTGAGGCACCCGGCAAGGATGGCGGCACGGGTATGGTTGGCGAACGGCGTGATGCCTTCTTCCATGCGGTCGATCTCTGGCAGCTGTTCGGTGTTCATCGCCAGGGAATGCGCCATCAGACCGAGCCCGGGCAGGATCATGCCGCCTTGGAAGACACCGTCCGGCGTGATGGAATCAACAGTGGTTGCAGTCCCGGCAGTCGCCACGACCAACGGTTTGTCGGGGAACAGCGCATGGGCACCGATCATCGAAGCGAAACGGTCACAGCCGAGCTGGGAACAGTTCTGATAGGTGTTTGTAATGCCGGCATGGGAAGCTTTGGAAACAAATTGGCGGATGTCCGGTGAAGCTGGCAGGGTCTTCAGGAATCCGGTCAGCGTTTCCGAAATTCCCTTGCTGGCAACGTTTGAAATCAGCACCCGTTCAACAGGTGTGGCATCATGCAGTTCCTGCCATGCCTGTTTCAGGGAAGCCATGTCCCGATGGCGGACGATACCGAAATGCTGCCACGGCGTTTCACCATAACGGGGGACAGCGCCGGGCTTCGGACGCGCCCATTTGATGGAGGTGTTTCCAATGTCAATCAACAGCATGGCTTATGTTTCCTGTCCGGTCCTCAACGAGACATCACCGGAGATGACGGTCTCGATGCCTTTCCCTGTCTGGATCAGCAACCGCCCTTCCCGGTCGATGCCAAGTGCCCTGCCTGACATCAGCTTTTTGGTTCCTTGGACGATTGTGACGGGTTTTAAATGATGGGCGTGCAAATTATTCCAGACTGAAGCCAAAGAATCAAAGCCTTTTTCATCCAGAAGCCCCAGATGATGCGCCAGGGAGTCAATCAGCAACGCCATCAGGCGGTTCCTGTCCATCTGTGCCAGCCAGGGCATATCGGCGGCAGGCTGACCGATGGTCTTTTCCATCGCATCGCTCAGATGCAGGTTGACGCCGATGCCGATGACCGCCCAATGGTCATGACGGTTTCCGGCGGTTTCTGTCAGGATGCCGGCAACCTTCCTGCCGTCTTTCAGGATGTCGTTCGGCCATTTCAGCTGGACTTTGACACCGCATCGGGCGAGCGCCTCCGCCATGGCGATGCCTGCGGTGAGGGGGATGCCCGGCATCATGGCGGCAGGCCTGGAGAAGCGCCATGCCAGCGAGAAGGTCAGCGAATGGTCTTGGTCTGCGTACCAGCGCCGTCCGTTCCGTCCCCTGCCCCCTGTCTGATTGACCGCCAGCAGCAGGGTATTCCCGGCAACCTGTCCTGACCTGATGCGGTCCAGCAGGTCCAGGTTGGTCGAGACGGTCTGCTGGATGATTTCCACAGCGATATCCTGCGCCTTCATCTGGGCAGTGATGCGTTCAGCAGAGAATGCCGGGTTCATCTGTTGTCAATGTCAAGATTGTAAAAGCTGTACTGTACCACCATTCAGAAGGGGTGCTGAGTCAGGATGCAACGATTTCCAAAATGGAAACCGTTCAATCTGAAGGCAGAAGTCATGTAAAAACAGAAAGCTGATTCCTGCAATCTCGATGCCATCATGCAGCGGCAAAAAATCCGGGTTGTTGATGCTCCGTATGTTCAGGCTCCAGCAGCTGCTGGATAGCCATGTACAGGATTCTTGACGGTTTGTGCAATATTTTGTACATTCGCTGATATGAAGACAGCAGTGTTTCTTGGCAACAGCAGGGACTGTATCCGTGATTTTCCTGAGGGCGTTCGTCAGGATGCCGGTATGCAGATTTTCCGCCTGCAGCAGGGACTTGACCCGGAGGACTGGAAACCGGTGAAAACAGTCGGAGCCGGAGTCAAGGAAATCCGTGTACATGATGGCGGTGAATACCGGGTCATGTATGTTGCGAATATCAGGCAGGTTGTTTATATCCTTCATGCGTTCCAGAAGAAAACGCAGAAGACCAGTCAGAAAGACATAGACCTTGCCAGGAAACGGTACAGGATGATTGGAGGCAGGAATGAATGAGACCATGACAGTGAGGTGCGGCAGGAACTGGCTGATGAACTGGATATCCCACGCACACGGATTTCTGAAATCATGAACCACAAGACTGACAGGTTCAGCATTGACAAGCTGGTCGGCCTGCTGCACCGTGCAGGCAAACAGGTTGAGCTCAGGGTGATCTGATACCTGTCAGCAACCGCCTATCAACGGTTTCACAGTGGATCCGGAAAACATGGCATCAGTATCCCGACAGCCTCCCGAACTGGATATCCAAGGCAACAGGATTGTTGCCCGTGGTTGCTGGCGTGCCGACATGCTGGCGGTCAAAGGCGCCGCTTATACCATTGCGGCTTCGGTTGGCGGTGTCCATGATGCGAAGGCGGCGGAATGGGACCTGACCCAGGTGGAGGCGATGGACTATACCGGCGCGCAGCTTCTCTGGAACGGTTGGGCGCGCCGCCTGCCGCCAAATCTGAAAAGCACGCCGGACCAGGATAAGCTCTTCTCCCGCCTCTCCCGTGCGGGAGACCTTGTCCGTCCCCAGGAAGATGACACACTCGATTTGCAGGAAGCGATCAAGGAGGTTCCGCTTGGTTTTGTCCGGAAGGTGATCCGGCTGGACCAGCTGCTGGGGCAGCTGACCCTTGATTTCTTCCGCTTTGCCGGTGCGCCGCAACGGGGTCCGTGGCGTGAGATTTCCGCCAATATCTTCCATGCGGGCGCAGAGGCGCTTGGCATCATCGCGCTTGTCGGGTTCCTGATCGGTGTTGTCCTGTCGTACCTGTCAGCCCAGCAGCTCCATATGTTCGGTGGCGATATTTTCCTGGTTGACCTGCTGGGGATGAGTGTTGTGCGGGAATTGGGCCCCCTGCTTGCCGCCATCCTGATTGCAGGCCGTTCCGGGTCGGCAATGACCGCCCAGATCGGTGTCATGCGGGTGACGGAGGAACTGGATGCGATGCAGGTCATGGGGTTGTCGCATGGTTTCAGGCTGGTCCTGCCGAAGGTCTTGGCTTTGGCGGTCGCCATGCCGATGCTGATTGTCTGGACCGATATCGTCGCACTTGTCGGCGGTGCGTTCGCCGGCAAGGTGTCCATCGGGCTTTCGATGGCGTATTTTTTCAGTGCCTTGCCGGAGGCGGTGCCGATTGCCAATTTCTGGATCGGTCTGGGTAAAGGGGTTGTCTTCGGGGTGATCATTGCGGTTGTCGCCTGTTTTTATGGCCTGCGCATCCAGCCGAATACCGACAGCCTCGGTCAGGGGACGACCCGGTCGGTCGTCACTTCCATCACCGCCGTCATTTTTGCCGATGCGGTGTTTGCGATTGTGCTTCAGGGAGT
>CALGGD010000095.1 GCA_937916185.1 uncultured Oxalobacter sp.
CCTGTCTGTCAGATTCAGACTATCAGTTTAGTTCGTCTATTTTATTACGCCAAACTTCCTTTGGGAACAGACTCAGGCAACGCCAACGGAACAGGAACCCTCAAAGAACCTACCGGATGAGACAATCCATTTCATTGGTTGATATCCATGCTATGCAATCAAGATAAAGTCCACAATCATGGACTATCTTGATAGAATAACGGATAGTTCTTAATTGTGGACTTTATCATCATGCCAAAAGTCAGGATTCCAACTGCTGTAACCCCCGAATTTCAAAAGGCGCAGGGATTGATTCCCCCTGCCCCACCTATTGACCTTGTCAAGATTGGCCAGACCCTGCGTCAGAAACGCAAAGCTCATGGGCTGACTCTTGAAGACGCCGCCAGACGCCTTAACATCAGCAAAGGCACCCTGATCAAAATCGAGAATGGCAAAGATGTCTATGTCTCAACATTGAACTGGATACTTGAACGGTTCAACATCCGGCTCACCTTAAAACCTGATACCGAACCAGAACAGGAGTGGTTCTGATGGCTGACATGGATACCAAGGTATTGATTGGCAATACATCTGTTGGAAGCATTGCCATCGACGAAAATAGCGGTTGGCATTTCAATTACGCTCCCGGATGGCGTAAAAATGGCTTTTCCCTGGCTCCCTGCCTTCCACTTCATGCGCCTTCTGAAAGCCACGCAGTCCGAAACTTCTTTGCCAACATGCTTCCTGAAAATGACCAGAGCCTTGAACATCTGGCACAGGCATTGCAGATTTCCCGGACAAACACCTTTGGCCTGCTGCTGGCGATAAGGCATGACCTCAGTGGTGCATTGCACCTTCAGACAAGAGAGGAATCTCCTGCCGTCACCCTTTTCCGCCCCATTGAAGATGAGGAAATAGCCAGCAAGCTTGACAATCCCATCAATAATCCAATTGATATCTGGGACAATAGACCAAGGCTGTCCCTGGCTGGTGTTCAGGAAAAAATCAATGTCCTGAAACTGAACGGACAATGGGGATTGGGTGAAGGCCGGCTATGTTCCACACATATCCTGAAATTCGACCGTACAGACCAGACATCCAGTCCCCGGCATCTGGTTCTGAACGAATACTTTTCGATGCAGCTTGCCAGACACTTGGGGTTCACAGTTGCTGAAACAGAACTCCAGCAGTTTGGTTCCCATCGGGCATTGGTTGTGAAACGGTTTGACAGGCAACTTAAACAACAGAACAATGAACCTGCCGTCTTAAGAAGGCATCTGATTGATACCTGTCAGGCATTGGGACTGCCTGTTGCCTACAAATATGAACGTCCTTTCGGAGATGGACGGGATGTCGCAGATTTCCGTGAAGGCGTTTCCCTGAAAAAACTGGTTTCCCTGACAGGACACTGCCAGTCCCCGCAAGATGCCACCCGCAATATCCTTGACTGGACACTTTTCAACCTTTTGATAGGCAATACAGACAGCCATGGCAAAAACTACAGTTTCTTTGTCTCGAAACAGGGACTGGCACCAACACCATGGTATGACCTGCTGAATACCATGCTGTATCAAGGAGAAATCAACACCAATCTGGCTATGTCAATCGGGGATGTATTCAATCCTGAAGAAGTACATGCCTTCCAGCTATTGTCATGTGCCACTGATATCGGTATCCCTGCAAAAATACTGGTCAACCGCTTGAAACCCCTCTGCGCAGACATCATCAACACAATCCACACCATCACAAGCAACATTCAAATGAACCGTGCAGAACAGGCTTTTGCCAAAAGATACACCATAGACATCCTCAGTCGCTGTCGGTATTTTTCAAAGGAATCTGAAAGCATTCTTTCCCTCAAAAGACTTCTTTGAGCAAACATCAGAATGGATTACAGTCCAAAAAACGGAATTTCAAGAGGACATGTCATACTGATGCCGTTAATTTCCTTTTAAATTCGAGTGGTGAGAT
>CALGGD010000096.1 GCA_937916185.1 uncultured Oxalobacter sp.
CCCGTCTTTCACCAGCATAACTGAAAGCCTGGCAGGGGAACCCGCCTGTAATGACATCCACCTGTCCGGCATAAGAAGAGAAGTCCAGTCTGGCAATATCCCCCTCAATGATATTCCAGTCAGGTCGGTTCTTACGCAATGTCTCACAGCAGGCATGGTCGGATTCATTGAGCAGGATATGATTGAATCCGGCTTTCTCAAAACCAAGTGCCAGCCCCCCTGCACCAGTGAATACCGTTCTTTCATGAAACAAACCTTACACAACATTACACATGGTTACTATGCTATCAGAAAAAGAAAAGAAAGCAATACTGAAAAAATCCAAAGTATGGTTTGAAGAGAATGTCATTGCCAATCATGTCAGGAATATCAGGAAACGGGCTACTGGCAGCAAAATCACAATCAACCCATATATCACGGCTTACCTTGGAACCAATGATTCAGGGAGAGTCACTTACACTTCTGTGGCACGGTCTATCCTGTTGCCTATTGCACTTGGCGCATCAATCACAACGACTTTCGGCACTTCTTTACAGAAATTCCTTGCTGCAGAATTGCCCAATGCGAAGGAAAGCGTCGTAAACGGCATGGATATCGAATTTGATGATGCACTGACCAACCGGCATGTATACTGCCAGGTCAAGGCTGGACCAAGGACAATCAACGCAGGGGATGTCCCGGTAATCCTCAATCATTTCCGGAATCTCCGGAACCTTGCCAAGACCAATGGCCTAGATTTGAATCCGCTCACTGATTTCTGTGTTGGCATCCTGTATGGCGACAGGAAAGAGCTATGCCAGCACTACCAGAAACTTGCCCAAGACATCAATGTGTATTCAGGCCCTGAATTTTTCCTGCACCTCACAGGAAATCCTGATTTTTACCAAGAACTCATTTCAGAATTTTCCAGGGCAAGATTAGATGGCAAAACACTCCATCGGATTATTGAGGAAACCATCACTGAATTAAGCAAAACCGACCTGATACGCAATTTTGTCAATTCCTTGAAAAAATCCCCAAAACAAGAATCCTCTTGAGAGAATGGAACTGAACCCGGCAATGCGGAGTGCAACATGACTGTTTTTAAACATTACCTGATTACTGTCATTTTTGGCGTCATCTCGCTTGTTGCTATGGTATCTGGCGGTCTTTGGATGACGCTGGAATCCAGCAAGAAATACCTGGAGACCCATCCCGGACACCCTTCACCCCTTGCGTTTATTGCATTCGCGTTCATGATATGGGTTGTCCTTTTTGTGGTTTACCTGATCATCGATTTTTTCTGTGCGCGGAAGCTGTCCAGCCACCGAATCAGGCATTTCTTCCTCGGCATCCTTGCCTATATCGCTACAGTGCTGCTGCTGCCAATCGTCACAGCCTTCCTTACCTGAGTCCCCGACAGGAGAACCCTCATCCAAGCTTTGCCAGTTTTCTGCTGAAAAAATCCCACCATTATTCTCCTGTTACAATAAATGCTGGATACCGGTATCGGGTATTCCAGACCTATGACCTGAAAGACAGCCCATGAAACACCTTTTGACAATTGCCGGATCCGACAGCAGTGGCGGTGCCGGCATCCAGGCAGACCTGAAAACCTTCGCTGCCCATGGTACATTCGGCATGAGTGTCATCACGGCAGTAACCGCACAGAACACCTGTGGCGTGACACTGATCCAGGACATCACCCCAGAAATGATCTCCGCCCAGATTGATGCGGTATTCAGCGATATCCATGTAGATGCCGTGAAAGTGGGCATGATCTCCCGCAGTCCCAGCATCCGTGCAATCACCGAAGGATTGAAGAAATGGAAACCGGCAATCGTGGTGCTGGATCCCGTGATGGTCTCCAAAAGCGGCTTCCAACTGTTGCAGCAGGAAGCCTGTGAGACCCTGATCCAGGAACTGTTGCCCTTGGCGACCCTGGTGACACCGAACATGCCGGAGGCAGAAGCCATCTGTGGTTTCCCCATCACCTCTGAGAAAGCAATGACCGCCGCCGCAAGACGTATTATCGAACTGGGAGCAAAGGCTGTCATGGTCAAAGGCAGCCGCCTGACAAATGGCCGGTCAGACGATTATCTCGATG
>CALGGD010000097.1 GCA_937916185.1 uncultured Oxalobacter sp.
CGGAGGCTGTGCGGCGCAAACCGTACTCCGTGGTGCTGCTGGACGAAATCGAGAAAGCCCATCCTGATGTCTTCAACATCCTTCTTCAGGTCATGGACCATGGCACACTGACCGACAACAACGGCCGGAAAGCCGACTTCCGGAACATCATCATCATCATGACAACCAATGCCGGTGCGGATACGCTTGAAAAATCGTCTATCGGCTTTACAGGACTGAAGCAGTTCGGTGACGAGATGGATGAAATCCGCCGGACATTCACACCGGAATTCCGCAACCGCCTTGATGCCATCATCAGCTTCAAACCCCTGGATATGGATGTCATCCTCCGGGTGGTTGACAAGTTCCTGCTGCAGCTCGAAGACCAGCTCAGCCTCAAGAAAGTGGATGTCATCTTCACAGATGGTCTCCGCAACATGCTGGCAAAGAAGGGCTTTGACCCAATGATGGGTGCCCGTCCAATGCTCCGGCTCATCCAAGACCTTGTCCGCAAGGCATTGGCAGATGAACTGCTGTTCGGACGACTGGTTGATGGCGGGAAAGTCACTGTGGATGTCGGGAAAGGCGAAGAAGTCCGTCTTGTCTTTGACGAAGGCAGCAAGACACCAGAAAAAAACGGCAGCCCAGCAGCCCGCCCCCTGCATTAAAACCGGAAAACCGGCGGGCTCAACTGCACCACTGCCAGCGCCAGTACAGTGGCGGTGTTTTTCCAGCAGTTTCCATCCAAGGTCAGGCAAAGATTCTTGTCCTGGACGGTGAACCCATGCAAAATAGGCAACAACAGGAGGAAGCCGGGCATCTGCTGTACTATCGGCTTTCCGGTTGGATAATTTACAGGAAGACTTTTACCATGCCAACACATACCATCACGCTGCGCAATGGCATCGAAATGCCAACCCTGGGCCAAGGCACCTGGTTCATGGGAGAATCCTTTTTTGAGAAGAAGAACGAAATCGCCGCCCTACAGCACGGCATCGACATCGGTCTGACACTGATTGACACCGCCGAGATGTACGGCAATGGCGGTGCGGAAAAGGTTGTCGGGGAAGCCATTGCGGGAAGACGTGACAAGATTTTCCTTGTCAGCAAGGTCCTGCCAAATCATGCGAGCCTGCGTGGCACGGTCAGGGCATTTGAAGACAGCCTGAAACGCATGAAAACGGATTACCTGGATATGTATCTGCTGCATTGGCGGGGCGGTTATTCCCTTGAGGAAACCTTCGAAGCCCTCGAAAAGCTGCGGAAAGAAGGCAAAATCCGGTCTTGGGGCGTCTCGAACTTCGATACCGATGACATGCAGGAAGCGGAAGAATATGACCCTGACGGCAACTGCTGCATCAATCAGGTGCTCTACAACCTTGGTTCACGGGGCATTGAATGGGACCTGATCCCTTGGCAGAAAAAACGCAATATCCCCGTCATGGCGTATTCCCCGCTGTATCAGACCCGCCTGCTGAGATCCAGTGGCCTGGTGCGTATCGCACAGGAACTGTCCATCACGCCTGCGCAGCTGGCGTTGTCCTGGCTCCTGCATCAGGGAACCATTCCTATCCCAAAATCTTCAAACGCACAGCGTGTTGAGGAAAACCGCAAGGCATGGGATATTGATCTCTCCCAAGAAGTGCTGAAGGAACTGGACCGGGTCTTCCCGCCACCAACCCGCAAGATGCCACTCGATATCCTTTGACACCCGTCAATCAAGGGGCGGCATCATCCAGCCGCCCTGTCGCCGCCATTTCGTGGATCAGGCGGATGATATCCACATCCGCCGCTTCCCACGCTGATTTCAGGAAACCATTGTATTTCGCTTCAGGCCCATCATCTGACACGGTATTCTCATAGATGAACCGCACGAACAGCCGCTGGTTGAACGGTTCTTCCAATGTCACCACCAAAGAGGTCGATGGCATATCACCCTGCGCCGGGATATCAAAGACAATCTTCTCCATATGGGTACAGGTGACTTTGTCCTGGAAGCTGAATTTCCCATAATCCAATGAGCGGTGATAGGTTCCCATCAGTTCAATCACATCGCATTTTTCCAGATGCGGGATGAACAATGTCGGTTTCTGTATCCACATCAACAACCCTTTCCAGACCTGTTCCCTGGCAAGGATCTGCGCCTGTGGATGATTGAAATTATTGATTTCAAGCAGATGTTCAAATCTCATAACTGTCCCTGTTGATTCCGGAAGCCTTCTGTCATTTCAGCTGTCCACCATCAAAGGAGAAGCCCTTGATGAATTCAGATACCGGTAAACGTTTTGCCCCCGGTTTCTGCAAAGTCAGTATCCGGAGCGCGCCTTGACCACAGGCAACCACAACCCCTGAACCATCCACGGAAAGGATTTTCCCGGCAGGCTGGCTGGTATCCGCATCCTCCGCCCTGGCATCCCATATTTTCAGGATCATGTCCCCATACTCCGCCGTACAGCCCGGGAAAGGATTGAATGCCCGTATCCTGGCGGCATTCTCCTTGGCAGAAAGCGTGAAATCCAGTGCCGCCTCATCACGGTGGAGTTTCCTGGCGTAAACCGCCTTTCCCTCATTCTGCGGGGTATAGGTCGCCGTACCATCCGCTATTGCCTGCAATGCCCTGACAATCAGTTCTCCCCCCATCTCCGCCAGACGGTCATGCAGGACTGCGGTTGTATCCTTTTCCGTAATTGGGGTGGAAGCCATCATCAGCACAGGGCCGGTATCCAATCCTTCCTCCATCTGCATGATGGCGACACCACTTTCATCATCACCAGCCTCAATGGCACGCTGGATCGGTGCCGCACCACGCCACCTCGGCAACAGGGAAGCATGGATATTCAGGCAGCCCTTTCCAGGAATATCCAAGAAAGCCTTTGGCAGGATCAGACCGTAGGCAACCACAACCATGACATCCGGGCTGATGGCTTGGATACGGTCATGAACCCGTTGTGCCTCTTCACCATTTTTCCCATCAATACGAAGGGAAACCGGCTGTTCTACAGGAATACCGTTGGCAACTGCCAGCTTCTTCACCGCCGAGGGCTGCAACTTCATACCACGTCCTGCAGGACGGTCAGGCTGGGTCAGCACCAGATCAATCTGGTGACCTGCCTTGATCAGGGCATCCAACGCCGTTGCCGCAAATTCCGGCGTTCCAGCGAATACAATCCTCATCGTTTGCCTTTCTTCCTGCCCTTGACTGCGCTGTTTTTCGCCGCCTCCGCCTTTTTGATTTCCCGCTCTTCCTTAAGCAGTTTGGTCTTGATCCGGTTCCTTTTCATCGGTGACAGGTAATCCACAAAAACCGTCCCTTTAAGATGGTCAATCTCATGCTGGAGACAGACCGCCAACAGTCCTTCACCTTCCAGCTCAAACCACTCACCATGGATATCCTGAGCCCTGACTTTCACCTGAGCCGGCCGTTCGACATTCTCATAAATATGCGGCAATGACAGGCAGCCTTCCTCATACACTTTCTTTTCCTCACTGAGACTGACAATCTCAGGATTGATGAGCACTTTCAGGCTGTCTTTCTTCTCAGAGGTATCCACCACGATAATCTTACGGTGCACATTGACCTGGGGCGCAGCCAGACCGACACCAGGCGCTTTGTACATGGTTTCTCCCATGTCTTCCACCAGTTTCTTCAACGCCTCATCGAAGACCTCAACCGGTTCAGAAGGTTTCGTCAAACGCGGGTCTGGATACCGTAGGATTGTCAGTTGTGCCATTTGCTTCTTCTGAATTCATCAAACCATCATGATATGCTTGCCAGCAGCCTCTTTCCCATGCAGAATTTCCAGCTGGGGATAAAGACGCCCATCGACAGGGGAATCCTGCTGACGTTTCCATTGGGGCAAGTTTAGCATAGTCCCCTTGATGTTTCAGATTGAGGCTGCTGGGATAACCCTGCCCGGGGGCAGGGGCTATTGATAATTGAGAGACTGCTTTGAACAACGCTGCATCCAACCACAATGATGAAGAACTCATCGCCTGGCTGCGTCTGACCCTGACACCAGGGATAGGCATCCGTACCGCCCATAAACTCCTGACCGCATTCGGTATGCCGCAGGAGATTTTCAGCGCTTCTTACAATGCCCTCAGGAAGACTGTGCCGGAAAAACTGGCGGAACAGCTCCATGCGCCTGCATCGGATGACATCAAGGCACTGTCTGACAAGACCCTCGGATGGCTCTCTGAACAAGGTAACAGGCTGTTGACCCTGGCTGACAGCCGCTATCCGAAAAAACTGCTTCAGATTCCCGATCCGCCTTTGATGCTGTATGTCAAAGGACGGCTTGACCTGCTTTCAGCAGACGCCATTGCCATTGTGGGAAGCCGTAATGCAACAACACAGGGATGCCTGGATGCCGAAAACTTCGCCAGCTCTCTGGGACATGCCGGATTGACAACCGTTTCAGGAATGGCATTGGGCATTGATGCCGCCGCCCATCGGGGCGGTTTGAAAAGCCCGGGCAGCACCATCGCTGTCATCGGCACCGGCTCGGATATTGTCTATCCTGCCCGAAACCATGCCCTGGCGCACCAGATTGCCGATGAAGGCTGCATCATCAGCGAGTTCCCCCTGGGAACCAGCCCCATGCCTGCCAACTTTCCAAGACGCAACCGCATCATCAGCGGACTGGCTGATGGCATCCTGGTCGTCGAGGCGGCTGCACAGTCAGGTTCCCTGATCACTGCCAAGCTCGCACTTGAGCAGGGACGGGATGTTTTCGCCATCCCTGGTTCCATCCATTCACCATTGTCCCGTGGCTGCCATGCGCTGATCCGCCAAGGCGCAAAACTGGTTGAGACCGCTGAAGATGTCCTGTCTGAACTGAAACGCCAAATGCCGGTCATCGGCAATCCGTCACCTGAAATGTCAAAACCAGAAGATTCTTCCCTGGTTTCCCCCTTATTGGCTGACATGGGATTTGATCCGGTTGACATGGACACCCTTTGCCAACGCCATGGGATGGATGCCGCCACACTCAGTGCGGAACTGCTGAACCTGGAACTGATGGGACAAGTGGAAAGCCTGCCAGGCGGCTATTACCGCCGATTGATTCCTTGACCGGAAACAACCTGAGATTGTCAGAAACCTGTTTTTCTTGCCTGATACTGCACGGACAGCTTGCAGTTCCTGCCAAGGAACTATTATTATTCTCCGCCATACCATGCAGATTTTCTGCCTGTGTTTAAATGAAGTGACTGAAACCTTATGACCAAAACACTTATCATCGCCGAAAAACCTTCTGTCGCCAACGACATCGCCAAAAGTCTGGGAGGCTTCACCAAACAGGGAGACTACCTGGAATCCGATGACTATGTCCTGACATCTGCCATCGGTCATCTGCTGGAAATCAAGGCACCTGATGAGTATGAGGTCAAGCGTGGCAAATGGACTTTCAGCCATCTGCCGGTTATTCCTCCCAAATTTGCCCTGGAACCGATTACCAAGACCGCACCACGTCTGAAACTGCTGGCGAAACTGATTCGCCGCAAGGACATCTCTGCGTTGGTCAACGCCTGTGACGCAGGGCGTGAAGGCGAACTGATTTTCCGCTTGATTGCGGAATACACCAAAGCCAGGCAGCCTATCAAACGCCTCTGGCTCCAGTCCATGACACCTGCCGCTATCAGGGAAGGGTTCAAGCATCTGCGGACTGATGAGGAAATGCAGTCACTTGCCAAGGCCGCCCGAAGCCGTGCGGAAGCCGACTGGCTTGTCGGTATCAATGGTACCCGTGCGATGACGGCTTTCAATTCCCAGAATGGCGGCTTTTTCCTGACGACGGTCGGCAGGGTCCAGACCCCGACATTGTCCATTGTTGTGGAACGTGAGAAACAGATCCGGAACTTCGTTCCCCGTGATTACTGGGAAGTCCATGCCACATTCAGATGCGCAGGAGGCGCTTATGATGGGCGCTGGCTGGACACTTCCTTCAGGAAAGACGCTTCAGACCCTGAAAAACGTGCTGAACGCCTTTGGAACCGCGAAGCCGCAGACAGGATTGTCGCCGCCTGCATGGGTCAGCAAGGTATTGTCACGGAAGAATCCCGTCCAGCGACCTCCATTTCTCCCGCCCTGTTTGACCTGACCAGCCTACAGCGGGAAGCCAATGCCCGTTTCGGCTTTTCCGCAAAACGGACACTGGACACGGCGCAACGGCTGTATGAGCAGCATAAAGCCCTGACCTATCCAAGAACGGATTCCCGCCACCTGCCTGAAGATTATCTGCAGACATGCCGCCAGACCATGGAAGCCCTGTGCAGTGACGCCACTTTCAAGCCATTCGCCGAGCAGGTCTTATCGAACAGATGGATCCGACCGAACAAGCGCATTTTTGACAACCGGAAAATTTCTGACCATTTTGCAATCATCCCAACCCTGCAACCATTGAAGACCCAGCGTGAAGATGACCGGAAACTCTATGACCTGGTTGTCCGCCGTTTCCTTGCTGTATTCTTCCCTGCCGCAGAATTCCAGGTCACAACCCGTTATACCGATGTTGCAGGACACCGGTTCCGCAGTGATGGCCGGATTATGAAAAAACCCGGTTGGATGGCGGTCTATGGCAAGGAAGCAGCTTCCCCCGACAACGCCAATGAACGCTCGCTGGTTCCTGTCAAGGATAAGGAAAAAGTCCTGGCAGAACAGGTCTGGACGGATAGCCTGACGACAAAACCACCCGCACGTTACACCGAAGCGACCCTGCTTTCCGCCATGGAAGGCGCAGGGAAACTGGTGGATGATGACCTCCGTGAAGCCATGCAGGGGAAAGGCCTTGGAACCCCAGCGACCCGCGCCTCCATCATTGAAGGGCTATTGAAAGAATACCTGCAGCGGGAAGGCAAGGAGCTTGTCCCGACACCGAAAGCGTTCCAGCTGATGACCCTGCTCAACGGTCTGGGTATCCAGGAACTGACAATGCCGGAACTGACTGGAGAATGGGAATTCCAGCTAGCCCAGATGGAAAAAGGCAATCTGAGCCGTGAAGAATTCATGCAGCATATCGCTGCCATGACCGAAGACATTGTCAACCAGGCGAAAGGTTACGATGGTGATACGGTTCCTGGCGATTATGCTGTCCTGAAGACCCCCTGCCCGCAATGTGGTGGACAGGTTCAGGAAAACTACCGCCGTTTCGCCTGTACGAAATGCAGCTTCTCCATCACAAAAACACCGGGCGCCCGTATGTTCTCGATCCCGGAAGTTGAGGAACTGCTGGCAAAACGCCAGATCGGTCCCCTGCAGGGATTCCGCGCCAAGACGGGATTCCCCTTCGCCGCAGTCCTGAAAATCACAGAGAACCCTGAAACCGGAGACCTCCAGATGGCTTTTGATTTCGGTCAGCCAAAAGAGGAAGAAGCGGAAACCCCTGATTTCACTGGCAAGACGCCTGTCGGCATCTGCCCGAAATGCAAAGGCAGCATCTATGACACCGGCAAAGCCTACCTCTGTGAACACAGTATCGGCAAGGATAAATCCTGCACCTTCAGGAGTGGACGCACTATCCTTCAACAGGAAATCACACCGGAACAGATGGCAAAGCTGCTGTCTGAAGGTAAGACTGACCTGTTGACCGGTTTCGTCTCAAACCGGACAAACCGTCCTTTCAAGGCTTACCTTGAACTGGGACGCGGCGGCAAAATCAACTTCAAGTTTGAAGAACCAACAGGCAAAGCCTCCCCCCGGAAAAGCGCCTCTACGGCAACAGGTGCGACGGCGAAAAGCACCGTGAAGAAAAGCTCTGTCACAACAGCCAGAACAAGGACTGTACGGAAAAAAGCGGAATCCGGTTCAAAGTGACCGTCAAGACCGGCAGGAGGCTTCCGCCTCCTGCCATCAGGCCATCATCTGACCAAGAGAAAGGCAGATACCAACCGCCAAGGGGATTGAAAAGTTGTCATCCAGATGAATCCGGTTCTCATAGGCTTCTGCCAATGCCGCCACCACCACGCCGATTCCCCCTGAAATCAGGAACAGCATCGGCTGCGCGCAACTGAAAAAGAAAAACAGGACAATCACAAAACCCGCCACACAGAAAGCAAGGCTACCTTCCAGGCTTTTCGTCCCTGCATTGATGGGATGGCGGCCAAAACGGCGACCAATCAGGGCGGCAACTGTATCACCGATCAGCATCACGGCAAATCCCGTCATGGCAATGACTGTCGGAAACAGGACAACACACATCAAAGCAGCGCCAATCAGGTAAGGCGCTCCGCTCAGACGGAAATCCGCCTGTTTCTCCTTTTCCCGGAGCATCCGGTTGAACAGCGCACCATAAGTCACGGTGAACAGCTTCCACCCTTTATGATTGCCATATTCCGTGATGATGCATCCTGCCAGCAGCACTGCGAACAGTATGATATTCACCAGACGGGGCAGGAACCCCATGGCAATAACCATCCACAGAGAACTGAGATGGATGCTCTTTCTCAGGACTTCCTGTGTGTAAGAAATCTGGTTGCTCATGAACGGTCCGGTGACTCTCTGCTGAAAGCCGGTTTCTCCTGTCTGCCAACAGAACTGTTTTCTGGATTTTCCTTTAAACCAGCTGTCTGGGACTTTTCTTTCACTGGCATATCAGATACCCCTGCCCATTGCAGGATTTTCTGGGTCGCCTCTTCCAGGCCAACACGCTTGACGGATGAGAAAAGCTGTACGGTGAACGGGAAAGGCTGCCCTTGTGCATCCACATAGCTGTTGAAGACCGTCTGGGTCAACCGGAGGGACTTGACTGCCTCATTCCGGCTCAGCTTGTCAGATTTGGTCAACAGACAGTGGATAGGCTTGCCTGTCGCGGCAAACCATTCCACCAACTCCGTATCCAGTTTCTGGAATGGATGGCGAGAATCCATCATCATCACCACACCTTTGAGCTGGCGGCGCTGCATCAGATAATCACCCAGCAGCTTGTTCCAATGGTCTTTGGAAGCATGGGGAACCTGTGCATAGCCATATCCCGGCAAATCCACCAGGAACATCTCAATCTTGGAGACATCTGTTGGATCCTTGCGATGCTGGGCTGGATGTGCACCGCCAATCGAAAAGAAATTCAGGAACTGGGTCCTGCCAGGCGTCTTGGATGCATAAGCCAGGCTCTTCTGATTGCACAGGATATTGATTGCAGAAGATTTACCGGCATTGGAACGCCCGACGAAAGCGATTTCCGGCACATCCAACCGTGGAAGCTCACGGAGATGGTTGACGGTTGTAAAAAAACGGGCTTGCCAGAGCTTTGACATGGCTTCTCCGGTATTCGTTCAGTAACGGTTCCTTGCCATCCTATAAATAGGAGTGGTTTCATCAGGGAACAAGGGTTTCAAGTGCAAAAATATCCTCTGGTGTCTCACGCCTGCGGATCAAGTGGACTTCCTGCCCATCCACCAGCACTTCCGCTGGGCGTCCACGGGTATTGTAATTGGATGCCATCGACATCCCATAAGCCCCGGCACTCATGAATGCCAGCAGGTCACCTTCTTCCACGGCAAGTTCACGGTCCCTTGCCAGCCAGTCACCCGATTCACAGATAGGGCCGACAATCTCATAAGCCTTTGCCGGTGAACTGCGCCTGATGACCGGCTTGACACCATGATAAGCCTCATAAAGGGACGGTCGCATCAAATCATTCATCCCGGCATCGACAACCGCAAAATGCCTGCCGGAGTTGGTCTTCAGATACTGCAAACGTCCCAGCAGGATACCGGCATTGCCAGAAATGGAACGGCCAGGCTCACACATCACTGTTATCTGACGGTCAGGGCAACAGACCTTCTGCCATTCCCCGATTCTGGCAAACACACGGGACAGATAGTCGGAAACCGCAACCGGCTGCTCATCGGCATAAGTGATGCCGATACCGCCGCCGATATCGATATGGCTCAGTTTGATGCCCTTGTCCGACAACTGGTTGACCAGATTGATGACCTTATCCAATGCCTCAAGCAATGGTGCATCATCCAGCAGCTGTGAACCGATATGGCAGTCGATGCCGATGACCTCAACATTTTCCAAGGTGGCCGCTTCGGCATAGGTTGACAGGACTTCTTCAAAAGGAATCCCGAATTTGTTCTTCTTCAATCCTGTTGAGATATAGGGATGGGTCTTGGCATCCACATCAGGATTCACACGGAAAGAAATACGGGCTTTCCTGCCCATTTCACCGGCAACCTGATTGATGCGTTTCAGCTCAGACAGCGACTCGACATTGAAACAGAGGATATCGTGTTCCAATGACAGCCTGATTTCCGACATGGTCTTGCCAACACCAGAATAGATGACCTTATGCGGGTCACCGCCAGCGGCAATCACCCGGGAAAGCTCACCCCCAGAAACAATGTCAAAACCCGCCCCCTGTTTCGCCAGCAGGTTCAGGATGGCGATATTGGAATTCGACTTGACTGAATAACAGGTCAGGGAACGCAGATTGTCTGTTCGATATTTTTCCGCAGTGCTTACATACTGGCCCAAATGGTCTGTGAAAGCCGCCTTTGAATAAACATACAGCGGTGTGCCGAACTGTTCTGCAAGGGCATCCAATGCAATATCCTCCACCATCAGGACATTGTCTTTATAGGCGAAATATTTATCTATCATCCTTCAATCCCCACCATTGTCTTGACTTTATCTATACAGGATCACTTGGCATTCATGGGCTTATGCCGTGTTGTACTTGGCAGGATGCCCAAAGGTGTTTCTTCTGAAGCATCCTTGGCGTCTCCAGAAACCTGGCCTTCTTTTGAAGCCTGCTGGTCACTGGAACCATCGTTCTCTGGGAAGACAACCGGATTCACCGCTTGGGGTGGCGTATTCTTGGGAGGCAGGATCAATGGTCCTTTCTGACCGCAGGCGGTCAGGCTAAACAGGACCGCCAGCAGCAACAGGCCTTTTCTCAGCAATCGAAACAGATTCATCAAGCTATCCCTCAGGTTCCAAAACGCAATCTCTTCTGCCAAACGGCAGAGTCAGCACTATAACATATCAGAAACTGTCGTATTCTGTGGCATGATGGATTGGATGGCTGATTCCCACATCGGTGACAATCTCCCCAGGCGGATATTCCCGGTAATAGTAATCACCATTGATGAAATCAATCCCTTCAGGCATTGGACGGTTTTCCGCAGGAAGCCCCTGCAACGCCACATGCATAAAATCAATCCAGACAGGCACTGCCAAAGAGCCGCCGGTTTCATGCCCCATATTCTTGGGCTGGTCAAAACCAAGCCAGACAACCGCAACCAGATTCTGCTGGTAACCGGCAAACCAGACATCATGGGAATCATTGGTCGTACCGGTCTTGCCCGCCAGGTCAGTCCGTCCCAGTGCCCTGCCTGCACGGGCTGCAGTACCGCTTTGGACAACACCTTTCATCAGGCTGTCCATGATGAATGCATTGCGTGCATCAATGACACGGTTGATTTCCTGGCCAGGCTGTTCAGGATTTGCCCGTGACAGCACATTGCCCTTGAAATCGGTAATCGATGAAATCAGATAAGGCCTGACCCTGAAACCACCATTGGCAAAGATTGCATAGGCAGACGCCATCTGCAACGGTGTGACTGTTGCAGCCCCCAATGCCAAAGACAAATCTGCTGGCACCTTGTCATAATCAAAACCGAACTTGACCGCATGATCCTGACCATAAGCTGGACTTATATGATTCAGGATCTGAACAGAGACCATATTCTTGGATTTCATCAATCCACGGCGCATGGTTATCGGCCCATCATAAACATTGTCGTAATTCTTCGGTGTCCAGCTCTGTCCATTGCCACCGGTGAAAGCCATCTGCGCATCGTTGATGATACTGGTCGGGGCAAAGCCTTTCTCCAAAGCCGCTGAATAGATGAACGGCTTGAATGAGGAGCCAGGCTGACGCCATGCCTGGGTCGCATGGTTGAACTGCCTGTTGGCGAAATCAAACCCGCCAACCAACGCACGGATTGCACCATCTCCAGGATCAAGGGCAACCAGCGCAGCCTCAATCTGTGGCAACTGGGTGACCGCCCATTCACCATTGGTGGCACCGATACGGATAATAGACCCCCGCCTGATCTGTTTTTCCCCGCCCTTACCCAGACAGGAAGCCGCAAACTTCAGTCCATCGCCAGTGACTGTGGCGACAGTCCCTTCCGCCAGCATCACCTTGACCTGTGAGGGGGATGCCTCCATCACCACACCACTGGTGAAGCCCTCCGTACTTGGATGTTTTTCCAAAGCCTCTTTCACACGGTCTGACAGACCGCTGTCTCCTGATGGCAGGCTGACATGCCCTTCCGGCCCACGGTAACCATGACGACGGTCATAATCAACGGCTCCCCTTCGGACAGCACGGTAAGCCGCTTCCTGTGCCTTGCCTGAAACCGTCGTATAGACATTCATCCCACTGGTATAGGTGGCTTCCCCATACTGCTGGAAGACCATCAGACGAACCATTTCCGCCACATACCGCCCATGAACCTCCGGTTCCTCCCTGGCTGTCTTGATATGGAGCTCTTCCTTGACGGCATTCTGGTAATCCTGCTGTGAGATATATCCCAGCTGCTGCATCCGGAGCAGGATATATTCCTGACGCTGCTTGGCACGGGGATAATTTGAAATCGGATTGTTGGCGGATGGCGCCTTGGGCAATCCAGCCAGCATCGCAGCCTCTGCCAATGAGATATCCTGGAGGTCTTTGCCGAAATAAGTCTGTGCCGCTGTCGCAAAACCGAAGGCACGATGCCCCAGATAAATCTGGTTCATATAGACCTCAAGAATCTTATCCTTGCTCAACGCCTTCTCAATCTTGAATGCCAGCACCGCCTCATACAGTTTCCGCTTGAGCGTCTGTTCGCTGGAGAGGAAAAAATTCTTGGCAACCTGCTGCGTGATGGTGGAAGCACCCTGACGGCTGCGTCCCAGCAGATTGTTCACAGCAGCACGGAGAATACCGAGGTAATCAATACCGCTATGCTGGTAGAACCGGTCATCCTCAATGGCAAGCACCGCTTTCTTGAGCCGGTCCGGTATTTTCTCAATCGGCACAAACCTGCGGCGTTCATCACCAAACTCCCCGATCAGCACATTATCCGATGTATAGACACGCAACGGCATCTTCGGGCGGTAGTCTGTCAGACGGTCCATGGATGGCAGCTGCGGATAAATCACCGCAACCGTCAAGCCCACAAGCAGGATGCCCAGCAAAGCACCACCAAAAAACAGCGAAATCATCCAGAACCAGAAGCCACGGCGTTTACCGTTTTTCTGGGAAGGATCCCCTTGCTGATCCTGTCCTTCATCAGGAGGGAGAGGGTCTCTGTTTCGAGAAAACATGCTGTCCAGCCTAAGAAAAGAATATTTTTCTGCATTATCCTTGAATCCAGCAGGCTTAGCACTGCCATCTCACAAATTTTTACGTTTCTCTATGAACATCCGGCTTTTACCCATAAAGTTTGTGCCAAATTGGAAACTCTCACGTTCTCTGCTATAGTCCGCTGTATTTGAAAAAGACATTTACTCCTTATGCAACAGAACATTTTTCTTGTTGGGCTGATGGGCTCTGGCAAAACAACCGTCGGGAGACTGCTTGCAAAACGCCTAGGACTGAAATTTGTGGATTCCGACCAGGAAATCGAGAGCCGGACCGGTGCAACCATCTCATGGATTTTCGAAATCGAGGGGGAAGACAGTTTCCGTCAAAGGGAAATAGAAACCATTGACGAGTTGACCAAACGGCAAGGCATCCTGCTGGCAACAGGCGGTGGTGCGGTCGTCCGTCCTGAAAACCGTGAAGTCCTGAAAAAACGCGGCATTGTCATCTATTTGAGAGCCAGTATCAGCAATATCCTGAAAAGGACACAGCACGACAGGAACCGTCCCCTGCTCCAGACAGAAGACAGACGGGCAAAACTTGAGGAACTTTCGCGCCAGCGTGAGCCTTTTTACCAGGAAGTCGCTGACATCATTGTCGATACAGGCCGCCCCAATGTCCATGCCATGGTCCAGTCCATTGCCAACCAGATCAAGGGATTCCAGAAAAAAAACGCGGCAGGCCATCAGAAAAAGAAACCCGCCCAGCAGAAAAAAGGCAGGAACAATATGCAGGAACAGAAAAAACAGCATCTCAAGGTCGAATTGGGCGAACGAAGCTATCCCATTGAAATCGGGACAGGCCTGCTGAAAGATTCCTCCCTGCTTGCCAGGGCAGTGAAAGGCAAACGCATCGCCATCATCACCAATGATGTTGTGGCGCCCCTGTATCTGGAAAGGCTGACCGGTTCCCTGAAAGCAGCAGGCAAGGACGTCATTTCGCTGGTTCTTCCCGATGGCGAGAAGGAAAAGAACTGGGAAAGCCTGATGAAAATCTTCGACTTCCTGATGACAAACAAATGTGACCGGAAAACCACCCTGGCGGCATTGGGCGGCGGTGTCATCGGCGATATCACCGGTTATGCGGCAGCCAGTTTCATGCGTGGCGTCCCCTTTGTCCAGGTGCCAACCACCCTGCTGTCAGAAGTGGATTCCTCTGTCGGTGGCAAGACCGGCATCAACCACCCGCTTGGCAAGAACATGATCGGGGCTTTCTACCAGCCTGTCGCTGTCATTGCCGACACCAGCACCTTGAACTCCCTGCCGGATACAGAATTGTCTGCCGGCATGGCGGAAGTCATCAAATATGGCTGCATCGTCGATACCGCTTTCTTCACATGGCTGGAGAAAAACACCGACAAACTGCTGGAACGAGACCCTGCCGCTTTGGCATACGCCATCAAACGCTCCTGCGAAATCAAGGCAGATGTCGTCCGTCAGGATGAAAAAGAAAGCACGGGACTTCGCGCCATCCTCAATTTTGGCCATACCTTCGCCCATGCCATTGAAGCCGGCATGGGTTATGGCGCATGGCTGCATGGTGAAGCGGTCGGCTGTGGCATGGTCATGGCGGCAGACCTTTCCCGCCGGATGGGCTGGCTGGATCAGGAATCTGTTGACCGCATCCGGACACTGGTCAGGAAAGCACGGTTGCCTGATACCGCGCCAGATATGGCATCAGAACGCTGGATTGACCTGATGCGTGTGGACAAAAAGAATGTCGGCGGTGAAATCCAGTTTGTCCTGTTGAAAAAGCTGGGGGAAACCGTCATCACCAAAGTCCCCCAGAACCTGCTTCTGGAAACCCTGGAAGCCCATCGGAACACCTGACGCAGAAAGGAAACCGGTACCGGGATTCCCTTCAGGACAATGTTGGCTGAACAGCGTCAACCACAATGTCTGCACTACCACCGGCAAGCCTGACTGAAACCGGTCTTTTAACTGGAATCTCAGCAGGAGAACGGATAATCCGTCCCTGTTCATCCTGCATGATGGCATAGCCACGGTCCAATATCCGCTGGGGATTCAGCAACTCCAATTGAGCTGACAAAGAGGCAGCTTTCTGCTGCTGTTCAGACAGCGCATTGCGTACCGCAGAAACCAAACGTCCTGCCCAGTGTTCCAGCTGATAGCCCATCGTCCGGGTATCAGGCTGTTGTGATGACAGCCGTACCGCCAGTGCCTTCAACCGCAACCGCTCCCGCTGGATATATGCGGCAGGACTGACCAGCCGCCGGGACAGCATATCGGTATGCAGCATCGCCTGCTGCAGCCGCCGGTCCATCTGCCGTTTCAGCTGTCCAGCAGCAACCGCCAGGACATCCATCCAGTCATCCCGGCTTCTCGAGACCAATTCAGCCGCCCCTGTGGGTGTCGGTGCCCGGACATCCGCAGCAAAATCCGCAATCGTGAAATCGGTTTCATGCCCGACTCCCGAGATGACCGGAATCTGACAGGCGGCAATCGCCCGCGCAACCGGTTCCTCATTGAAACTCCACAGGTCTTCCAGGCTGCCGCCTCCCCGGCAGACAATCAGAGCATCACATTCCGCCCGCTCTGACGCTGTTGTGATTGCCTCAGCAATCTTCCCCGCAGCATCAGTCCCCTGCACTGGCGCAGGATACAGGATGACCCGGACATGCGGCGCTCTTCTCGCCAGCGTTGTCATCACATCACGCAAAGCAGCCGCCTGGGGGCTGGTGACCAGCCCCACCGTTTCCACAAAGACAGGGATACGGCGCTTACGTTCAGGATCAAACAGACCTTCCGCTTCAAGACGCGCCTTCATGCGAAGGAATGCTTCATACCGGTTTCCAGCGCCTGCATGACGGATTGATTCCACATTCAGCTGGAACTCTCCCCTTGCCATATACAGAGAAAGCGTTGCCCTGACTTCAATATGGTCACCCAGTTTCGGTGTGAACGCCGCCAGACGGGCACGTCCACGGAACATCACCGCCCGAATCTGCGAATCATCATCCTTGAGCGTGAAATACCAATGCCCTGATGCGGCACGGGTGAAACTGGAAACCTCCCCGGAAATCCAAAGCAGGGGAAAGGAGGTTTCAACCAGCTGGGAAAGCGCCTGATTCAGCTCTGAAACCGTCAACACCTCCCTGTTGCCGGCCGCAGCTGGCAAATTCAGGGGTATTGGGGAAGCGGAAGAATCGTCCACAGGCGGTGATGGGTAAAAGGATTATTTCTTGACGGTTCCATACCACTGTGGATAAAACTTCAGGACAGCAGGCCCCTTGGAATCCATGCAATGGCACAAATCCAGATTGAATGGACGTTCATCCTCTTTCTGGAATGCCGCCTTGATACGCGCCTCTTCCTCACCGAAAACAAACACCTGCATCGCCACAGAAGGAATCGCTTCCGCAATCTCATTCATATGGGTACACCCATCCATCGCACCGAACCGTTCATGGATACCGTGACGGAAATGATGCAGGATGTTCAAGCCAACCAGCTTGGAATAACGGGAATGGATACGTTCACAGAAACCTTCAAAAGGCACTTCATCAAACGCAATATGGGAATCAATCACTGTACCCTGTGGATTGACCGTCAGACGCATCCACATATCATGGAGAGGCCGTTTGGCAGGCACAACCACAGAAGCCAGCAACAGTTCATGGGTCTTCACATCCGTAAAACGGGCATCAATATCCCAGAAACCATCCTCCCGGAGAAAGAACTGGACCTTGATTGTACGGGTATGTTTCAAGACCCGGGGTGTCGTGGCTAGTGGCAGTGGCATAGTGGCATGTACCCGAAAATACAGACTTCCAGCAGCACTGAATGCTGCCTGCACAAAGATTTCCATGTCATTATATCAAAAAGCCCAATCATTCTTCGACTGTCACGATGTGGCATTTTTGGATGCTTCTTTCAAAAAAAACCTTTTCTTTTAGAAAATACCTGTTAATATATACAGCCAATAGATTCAACAATCCCTTCTGTTTTAACTGGAAAGATACTCATGGACGATAACAGAAACGCATCTCAGGAAGAAAAGAAGAAAGCGCTTGCAGCAGCGCTTTCCCAGATTGAAAAACAGTTCGGCAAAGGCTCCGTCATGCGGATGGCGCCGGGCGTGGTTGTCGAGAAAGTCCCGGTTGTCTCAACAGGTTCGTTGGGATTGGATATCGCCTTGGGGGTCGGTGGTCTGCCGCGCGGCAGGGTCATCGAAATCTATGGTCCCGAATCCTCCGGCAAGACCACGCTGACACTGCAGGTGATTGCCCAGATGCAGAAAGACGGAGGCACCTGTGCCTTCATCGATGCGGAACATGCATTGGATGTCAGCTATGCCCAGAAACTGGGGGTCAAACTGGAAGAACTGCTGATTTCCCAGCCAGACACCGGTGAACAGGCCTTGGAAATCACCGATGCCCTTGTCCGTTCCGGTGGCGTTGACCTGGTGGTCATCGACTCCGTTGCCGCACTGACTCCAAAAGCAGAAATCGAAGGCGATATGGGTGATTCCCTGCCTGGGTTACAGGCACGCCTGATGTCCCAAGCACTCCGCAAACTGACCGGCACCATCAAAAAAACCAATACAACGGTCATCTTCATCAACCAGATCCGTATGAAAATCGGGGTCATGTTCGGTTCCCCGGAGACCACCACCGGCGGCAACGCCCTGAAATTCTATTCCTCTGTCCGGCTCGATATCCGCCGTACCGGTTCCATCAAGTCCGGGGACGCCATCATCGGCAACGAAACCCGTGTCAAGGTCGTCAAGAACAAAATGGCTCCGCCGTTCAAGGAAGCCACCTTTGACATCCTGTACGGTGAAGGCACTTCCCGTGAAGGGGAAATCATCCGCATTCTGGAGCGTGCCAACGAAAAGATTGTGGGCACGTTTGAACGCAGTAAGACCTTTGGTTTTGTGACGCCGGATAATGTGAAGCTCACGCAGGATATCTTTGTGGCGAAAAAGTATTTCAAGGGGGCCAGGACGGGCAGCAAGGTGGTCGTGCAAATTACCAAGTGGCCCAGCGGGCGCCGCAGTGCTGAAGGCGAAGTCGTGGAAGTGCTGGGCAAGGCAGGCGACCTCATCACCATC
>CALGGD010000098.1 GCA_937916185.1 uncultured Oxalobacter sp.
GTGACCAGGATTTCCCAGCCATCAGAGATACGCTGGCGGATTTTGCTGGCAACAGCCGGCAGGATTGACTGGGCATCATTGCTGCCGAGACTGCCGTCAATGAAATCATGCTGCATATCCACAATCACCAGAATTTTTGCCATCTTGCCTCCTGCGGGTAAGGATGTCACAGTCACCATATTATGCCTGCAAGTGCATCCAATGGGCAAAATCCTTATCAAGGAATACTGTCAGTGAAGGCTGGATCCGGCAGTGTTTTCAGCGGGTATTTATGTCAAAATAAAAGCAGGTTTTTTCAAAATTGTTCCATTAAGAAAGGTCTTGATATGGCAAATTGCACCATCTGCGGCAACCCACTCAGTTTCTTTGACAAGAACAAAGCCTGCCCGAAATGTGCCGAAGCGTATAAAACCATGACAGTGGCTGAGAACCGTGATATTGCCATGACCATTTGCGAACAGTTCAAGGAGGCATTGCCCAACGTCAAGGATGAGAAGGTGAGGGAACTGCTGACCGAGGGCATCAACAAGGTTCAGGAAAAATTCAAGCCTGAAGAAACCCTGTTGCATACTACGACCGGCAGTTTTGATGGTTATGTTATCAATGAATACAAGGACATCGTCATCGTCAAGGAAATTTTTGACAGTGGTAAGACCCAGATGCTTGCCCGTATGCAGGATGCCCGCCCATCTTTCAATAAACTTGACCGTCAGGCCAGGGGGCTTGGTGCTAATGCTATCGTTGGCATCAAGGTTGAATACAGTCTGGTCGTCACTGACCAGTCAGGGATGTGGTGCAAAGTCATGGAAACCATCAGCGGTACAGCTGTGGTTGTTGAGAAAGTCCATGAACGCATCAAGTTCGGTGAGCAGTACGATTGATAGGGGCGAAAACGTTTTTCCAAATAGGGGAAAAAGGCTTGACATAGCATAAACCGGGTGCAATAATCGTAATTCTTTTGGTGATATAGCTCAGCTGGTTAGAGCACAGCACTCATAATGCTGGGGTCGGCGGTTCAAGTCCACCTATCACCACCAAGATAACTTGGTTGTGTTGTTCGCTTTCGATACAATGGCAACCTATTGGCCTGGTAGCTCAGTTGGTAGAGCAGAGGACTGAAAATCCTTGTGTCGGTGGTTCGATTCCGCCCCGGGCCACCACCTAAATCCCTGAAAACGCTCATCTTTTTCGATGGGCTTTTTTTATTGCAGTGTGCCGTGTGGCGTAAATGTGGCGTAATCACGGATTTGGGTCT
>CALGGD010000099.1 GCA_937916185.1 uncultured Oxalobacter sp.
GAGGGCAACACCTCCGAGGGGCATACCCTGATCCCTGTGCTGGAGGGGATGGCAGAGCGGTTTGGACTTGAGCGTCCCGTTGTAGTCGCTGATGCAGGGCTGCTTTCCAGGTCGAACCTGAAAGCCCTACAGGACAGCGGATACGAATACATCCTTGGAGGCAGGCCGAGGAACGAGGGGCGGGCCATCCAGGAAGCCATTCTCTCAAGGCATCTCAGTGACGGTGAGGTTGCCATCATTGAACGTGACGCAGACACCAGGCTGGTTGTGTCACGGACAGGGGCAAGGAGGAAGAAAGACGCCGCCAACAGGCAAAAGGGGCTTCAGCGCCTTCAGAAGCGGCTGGGCAGTGGCAGGCTGACCAAGTCCAGCATCAACAACCGTGGCTACAACAGATACCTCCGGCTGGAAGGTGACGTGACCGTCAGCATAGACATGGCGAGGTTCGAGGCGGACGGCGCATGGGACGGCATCAAGGCATACGTCACCAACACATCGCTTCCTGCTGAAGAGGTCATCGCCAGCTACAGCCACCTGTGGTACATCGAGCGGGCGTTCCGGATGAACAAGACAGACCTGAGGATCAGGCCGATATACCACAGGCTGCGCAACCGTATTGAGGGTCACATCTGCATCTGCTTCGCAGCTTACACCGTGATGCTGGAACTGGAACGGATACTGAAGAAAGCCCAATCCAAGCTTACACTCAAGGGATGCCGCGAACTGGTCAACTCGATGTATCAGGTCACATATATACTGCCTGATTCAAAAAGGCAAGGGACAAACCTTCTCAGGATGGATGAACAACAGCAGGAACTCTACATTCTTGTCTCTGATTCCTGTGCGTGCTGACTCAACGCGGAAAACAGGAAAAAGGAACTTTCCTGAATGGGGTGACAGTCAATCTCACCATTTCCTGAACCGGTTGACAGGTTTCCTGAATATGCCTGAAATGGTTTGCAGTGATTCCAGTTCCACCTGAAGCCGTTGACAGCCCAGCAGGTTTCTTTCCAACAGGGAGCGTTTCAGGCTAGCGGATGATGCCGTCAGCCGTATCCATGACTTTGCAAAAGGCTGGTTCAAAACGGAAAATCCGTTTAGTATGTCGGGCGTGTGAGAATGTGATGCCATACCATGAAATTCCTGTTTGACCTGTTTCCCATCATCCTGTTCTTTGTCTCGTTCTCATGGGCGGAGAAGAACACCGCTTCCGCCCAGGCAATCGCGGACAAGTACCTGTCGGTTTTTACGGCAGGGCAGGGTATCCCTGAATCATCGGTTCCGATCCTGATTGCGACCTCGCTGGCGGTGATTGCCAGTGTCCTGCAGATTGTCTGGCTGCTGGTCCGCCGTCAGAAGGTGGAGGCGACTTTATGGATTTCGGTGATTATCGTGGTGGTCTTCGGTGGGGCGACCATCTATTTCGGCAGTGAGGAATTCATCAAATGGAAGCCGACAGTCCTGTATTGGCTGTTTGCCGTCATCCTGTTCGGGGCGAACCTGCTGTTCAGGAAGAACCTGATCCGCGCGATGATGGAGAAGAAGGTCCAGCTGCCGGATGAAGTCTGGGGCAGGCTCAATACGGCATGGGTGGCGTTCTTTGCGTTCATGGGCATCCTGAACCTCTATGTGGCTTTCTGGGGCGGTTTCGCCACTTCGACATGGGTCAGTTTCAAGCTCTTTGGCGGGATGGGACTGATGCTGGCGTTCATCATCGGACAGAGTGTCTATCTGTCACGCTATATGCGGGATAAGCAGTAGTTTGCAGGATTCTTCGATGAAGAACCTGCCTAGAAAGAAGCTGCCAGTTCCCGCAGGATTTCAGGGTGTTTTTCTGCGACCCGGATCAAGGTCCTTGCTGCACCAGAAGGATTGCGTTTACCTTGTTCCCATGCCTGTATGGTGCGGACAGATACACCCATCAGATCCGCAAATGCAGGCTGGGATAATTTTACATTGAGCCTGGCACGGGTAACATCTGATATTTGGACTTTTGTTTTTCTTGCCGCTTTGCCTGCTTTCATCTGTTTGACGGATAGCAGCAGGTCATTGCAGAAATTTTCCATTTCCTTATCCATCCATAACCTCCTTCAACAGTTTCCTCAGGAATTTTTTAGGCAATGTATCAAATTTTGATTTTGTGTAAGGCATCAGAAGCCAAATCTCCCCATTTTCCAGCACATTGTAATAAATTGCCCGTAATCCCCCGCTTTTACCAGTACCTTGACGGGCCCAGCGGACTTTTCTCAGACCGCCGGTTTCAGTGATGACATCTCCAGCAAAAGGATTGTTTGCCAACCAGACAATAAATGCCAGACGTTCTTCCTCGGAGAGGATGCCATCAATACGCTGTTTGAAGAGAGGGGTTTCCTTAACAGTGAACATACAGCAGATACTACGACAATGTAGTAGTTATGGCAAGTGTCAACTACGCTGAAATCACGGTTTCTCTGCTGAAAGTCACTTTCCTTTGAAAACCGGTTTCCGGTGTGCCTTGAAAGCCTGACAGCCTTCTCGATAGTCTGCGGTGTCATAACAGTCGAAGCAGATGGCTTTATCGGCTTCTGACAGCGGCTGATGGCTGGAAAGGTGCTGGATGAACCGCTTATGCCAACGGGCGGCAAGCGGCGCGCCGGATGTAATTTCTTCCACAATCCCCTGAACAGCTGTGGTCAGCGCACCGTCTTGGACAACACGGGTGACCATCTGGCGGGCAAGGGCTTCTTCTGCATTGTAGATCCTGCCGGTCAGCAGCATTTCCAGCAGGATGTCTTTCGGCAGGATATCCAATAAGGGGGACAGTTCGGGATAAGCCATCACCAGCCCCAGGTTCTTGATGGGGGCACCGAAGCGGGCGGTGTGCCCGCAGATGCGCAGGTCGCAGACGGAAGCGATTTCAAGTCCGGCACCGACACAGATGCCCCGGATTTCCGCCAGGATGGGAATGGGGCAGGCGAGGAATGCCGCCAGGGTATCGTGCATCATTTTGCCATAGGTTTTTCCCTGGCTGCTGTTGGCCCGGAGGGAGTCGAATTCCAGGATGTCACAGCCGGGCGAAAAGGCTTTTGGACTGGTGCTCCTGACCAGGATGCAGCGCAGCTGGGGATCATCGGCAAGCAGCGTGATGATGTCATGCAGCCGATGCCACATACCGGCTGTCATGGCGTTCAACCGTTCGGGACGGTTGAGGACAATCTCTGCCGTGAGTCCCTTACGGACATAGAAGAGCTGTGTGCTGCTGTCGTCCAGTGCCAAGGTTGCCATCGGCAGGTTGTCCTTCCTTGCCGTCAACCGGTGTTACGCATCCCGGCGGAGATGCCGTTGATGGTCAGGTGGATGCCGCGTGTCGCACGTGCATCCATGTTTTCCGGGTTGCCGCCTGGGTTGCGGTGACGCTTGATCAGCTCGACCTGCAGGTAGTTCAACGGGTCGATGTAGGCAAGGCGGTCTTTCAATGCGCGTGCCAGGTTCGGGTTGTTGACCAGACGGTCCCTTTCCTGGGTGATGACCTCAAAGCTGTTCAATGTCCGCTTGTGTTCTTCGCAGATGGCGGAGAAGACGGTTTCACGCAGGTTGGCATCCTTGACCAGTTCGGAATAGCTGTAGGCGATGGTCAGGTCGGTCTTCGCCAGCACCATATCCATGTTGGACAGGGTGGATTCGAAGAACGGCCATGTCTGGTACATCTCACGCAGCAGGGCGATTTTCCGTCCCCGGGTCTCCAGGTCTTTCTCGTCCAGCCACTCGGTGATGGCGGAACCGAAACCGTACCAGCCTGGCAGCAGGACCCGGCACTGCGCCCAGGAGAAGCTCCATGGGATGGCGCGGAGGTCTTCAATCCGGTGTGATTTCTTGCGGGAAGAACACCTTTTCCGCCAAAAATCCTTATGAGCATATAGATTTTATCTTGGCGTTGAGGAACGGGGCGAAGTATTCCCTGGTCGGCTCTGATGTCCCGGTCAAGTTCACGGTTGGCGATGTGGGGGTCGCCTCAGACCATCTGCCTATATTTGTGGATGTGAAACTATGACACGCAGTTGGCATATTCGACTGTTTTTATTAATTTAGCACTGATATTTTGGTCAAGAC
>CALGGD010000100.1 GCA_937916185.1 uncultured Oxalobacter sp.
CTGATTTCCTCCTAGTTATCAGATTTTAAAATTTCCACAGAAACGTTTACAGTTTTATCGACTCACATCGAAGCAAACCAACCATACGACGCTGAACAGATAAGATAAACAGTTTTCTCACCAGCATAGACCTGCGTCTTGTAAGCAATCTTATTAGCATCCAGACAGGCAAGAACATCCCTGATGGTCCCTTTCTCGCCTGAACGATTGTAATCATCCAAGATGATGACAAAGTCTTTTTCAAGACAATCCGGAAGAATCGAAAGCACATCCACCCGGCTGTAAACCTTCATGTCACCACCTAATGGTGCATCGATGAAAATCAGGTCAAATCTCTTACCGGAAAAAGTTTCCTTGAACCCATCAAAAACCCGCATCTTCTCAACTTCTTTGTAAGGCTTAAAGACCCAGTCCAGTTTCTGAATCTTAGTGGATGCTGACAACGGGAAATCTGCTGAGAAGAAGTCAATCCAGGATTGGTTGTTTTCAACAACAGTATGCTCAACACCAGGCATATTCGATGCATACTGTGCAATCATCCGGGTTGACTGTCCCAATCCCAATTCAAGGATGGCTTTCGGTTTTGCCTCATTTAACACACGGTAAAGGACATACATGGCTGGATAGCCGATTGCCCAACGACCTGGATAGAAGGTCTTGTCTTTCAGCCAGCTGCTCTTATAGGTTGCATCCCTGAATATCTGTGCCCAGATGGATTCTGAAGCAAACGATTGTGTCCTGTTCAGGTTTGCTGAGATGGACGAGGATAAGCGTTTCAGCTCATTTTGGATAGATTCAACCTTGCCAAGCTGCTCTACCAATCCCGACAGTTGATGGCGGTATTCAGCAAACTGCAATGCCAATGTCTCCACGCGCCTGCCCTGCTCTTCATCCGCACTGTCGAAATGACTGGACAGAGCATCCAGATTCTGATGCTGTGCAGCCTCAACCTTTCCAAGCTGTTCTGTCAATGACGAAAGCTGCTGATGGTTTTCGCCAAGCTGCGCAGCCAGTGTTACCATACGCAGAATCTGTTCTTTTCCTGTAAGTTCAAACTGACTGGACAAAGCATCCACCCCTTGACGCTGTGCATCAGCCAGTGATGATAGTTGCTGACGGTGTTCGCTGAGTTGAGATACCACTGAATCAATCCGCCTGCCCTGCTCTTCTCGCAAACTATCAAAATGACCGGACAGTGATTCAAGCCCCTGACGC
>CALGGD010000101.1 GCA_937916185.1 uncultured Oxalobacter sp.
TGCCGCAGAACATCCGCCGCCGGCGGGTCGAGCGGCTGCGTGGGCAGAAAGCAGGCAGACGCTGAAGGGTTTCGCCTTCTCATGGACTCCAAGGCTCCCCTGCATGGGAGGGGTGTGGCGTCTTTACCACTCTGCGGGAACCATCGGCTCCTGCCAATTTGGGGCAATTATCCTGACGGTGGAATGATAGTAGTGTAGAATAAGACACTTTATACAATTCCCTGGATTGTATATGTTTTTGTAATTGAGCAGTGCCCGTTCAAAATATTGCAGGCATTCCATGCATCCGCCCATTACCCCGTGGCGGAGAGTGCACTCACAATGGTGACCTATCGCCGCCGCACGTGAAGACTGCTGTTGCTGTTTTGAAAGCTGTTTGCCCTGACCCGTGCCACAAGTGCGAGAGACAGATACCGGCGTCCTGTCCTGATGGGCAGGATTTTGTGTTCTGTTTCGCCAGGAAAGAGCATCCGATCAATTTCCAATGGACCTTGAAAGGAAAGAAGTATGAGTTTAGAAATGACAGGCTCCGAGATTCTCGTCCGGTGTCTGGCTGAAGAAGGCGTCGAACACGTTTTTGGTTATCCAGGCGGTTCAGTCCTCTATATTTATGATGCCATCTATAAGCAGGATAAGTTCAAGCATATCCTTGTCCGCCATGAACAGGCTGCCGTGCATGCGGCTGATGCCTACGCAAGGAGTTCCGGCAAGGTTGGGGTTGCGCTGGTGACATCCGGTCCAGGGGTGACCAATGCCATAACAGGTCTGGCAACCGCTTATTCCGATTCCGTCCCGATTGTGCTGATCAGTGGTCAGGTACCGACTGCCGCCATCGGGTCTGATGCTTTCCAGGAATGTGATGCAGTCGGTATTTCCCGTCCCTGCGTCAAGCACAATTTCCTGGTGAAAGATGTCAGGGATCTCGCCCTCACCATCAAAAAAGCTTTCTACATAGCATCCACCGGCCGTCCTGGCCCCGTCCTGATCGATATTCCCAAGGATGTCAGCATGCTGGCATGTCCGTTTGCCTATCCGAAAGAAATCGAAATGCGTTCTTACAGCCCGATCAACAAAGGGCATACCGGTCAGATCCGCAAGGCAGTCCAGATGCTGCTGCAGGCGAAACGCCCATTGGTGATCTGTGGCGGTGGTGTCATCCTTTCCGATTCCGCGCCGGAAATGAATGCCCTGGTTGACCGTTTGGGGCTGCCTTGTGTCACCACCCTTCAGGGGCTGGGCGGTTACCGTGCCTCCAGTGACCGTTGGGTGGGGATGCCGGGCATGCATGGCCTGTATGAAGCGAACATGGCGATGCAGCACAGTGATGTCGTCCTGTCTGTCGGCGCCCGTTTCGATGACCGTGTTGTCGGCAACCCGGGCAATTTCGCGGACGCCAGCCGCAAAATCATCCATATCGACATCGATCCATCCTCCATCTCCAAACGGGTGAAGGTCGATGTGCCGATTGTCGGCAATGTGAAGGACGTGCTGCAGGAAATGCTCGCGCAGTTGGATGCGACCCCGGCGAACGCCGTCAATCCGGCTGGCCTTGATGGCTGGTGGCGGCAGATCAATGAATGGCGCAGCACCAAATGCCTCAGGTATGAACAGGGCGATACCATCATCAAACCCCAGTTTGTTGTTGAGAAACTGTGGGAAATCACCAAGGGGGATGCCTATATCGCCTCCGACGTCGGTCAGCACCAGATGTGGGCGGCGCAGTACTATCCATTCGACAAGCCACGCCGTTGGTTGAATTCCGGCGGCTTGGGCACGATGGGGGTTGGGCTGCCTTACGCGATGGGTATCCAGATGGCGCATCCGGGAGCGACAGTTGCCTGCATCACCGGTGAAGGTTCCATCCAGATGAATATCCAGGAACTGGCGACCTGCAGGCAGTATGGGCTGACCCCGAAAATCATCATGCTGAACAACGGGGTGCTGGGTATGGTCCGTCAATGGCAGCGTCTGGATTATGAGTCCCGTTATTCTGAGACCTATGTGGCTTCCCTGCCGGATTTCACCAAGCTGGTTGAGGCCTATGGTCATATCGGGCTGAAGGTGGAGAAACCCTCCGATGTTGAAGGCGCCCTGAAAGAAGCCTTCTCGATGAAAGACAAACTGGTGTTCGTCAATGTCCTGGTGGATTCCACCGAAAACGTCTGGCCGATGGTCAAGCCGGGCAAGGGACTGACAGAAATGCTGATGGGCTTGGAGGACAGATAAAATGCGTCACATAATCTCAGTGCTGTTGGAAAATGAAGCCGGTGCGCTGGCGCGTGTTGTTGGACTGTTCGCAGCCCGTGGCTATAACATTGAAACCCTCAATGTGGCGCCGACAGAAGACCCAACACTTTCCCGTATGACGATTGTCACCATTGGTTCCGATGCGGTCATCGAGCAGATCACCAAGCATCTGAACCGTCTGATTGAAGTGGTCAAGGTCGTTGACCTGACCGACGGCTATTTCGTTGAGCGTGAGATGATGCTCATCAAGATCCGTGCTGTCGGCAAGGAACGTGAAGAAATCAAACGGACATCGGATATCTTCCGTGGCCGTATCATCGATGTCAGTGACCGTGCCTACACGATAGAGCTGACCGGTGACAAAGCCAAACTGGATGCGTTCATCGAAGCGATTGACCGTTCCGCAATCCTCGAAACAGTCCGTACCGGTGGTTCCGGCATCGGCCGCGGTGAACGTATCCTGAAAGTCTGATTCATGGCTGTTTTTTAATTGTTGGTTGTTTTTTATTTGATTAGGATTCCTAAGAATGAACGTTTATTACGATAAAGACTGTGATCTGTCTTTGATCAAAGGCAAGAAAGTTGCCATCATCGGTTATGGCTCCCAGGGACACGCCCATGCACTGAACCTGCATGATTCCGGTGTCGATGTCACCGTTGGCCTGCGCAGGAACGGCGCCTCCTGGAACAAGGCTGTCAATGCCGGCCTGAAAGTTGCTGAAGTCAAGGATGCAGCTGCCCAGGCGGATGTCATCATGATCCTGCTGCCGGACGAAAACATCCCGGCGGTTTACCGTGAAAGCATCGCACCGGTTGCCAAGCAGGGGGCTGTCATCGCGTTCGCACATGGCTTTGGCATCCATTATGGCCAGGTCATCCCACGTGATGATTTCGATGTCATCATGATTGCACCGAAGGCCCCTGGCCATACCGTCCGCTCCACCTATACCCAGGGTGGTGGTGTCCCTCAGCTGATTGCCGTTTATCAGGACAAATCCGGCAAAGCCCGTGATATCGCCCTGTCCTATGCGATGGCGAATGGCGGTGGCCGTGCCGGTATCATTGAAACCACCTTCCGCGAAGAAACCGAAACCGACCTGTTCGGTGAACAGGCTGTCCTCTGCGGTGGCTGTGTTGAGCTGATCAAGGCAGGCTTTGAAACCCTGGTCGAGGCAGGCTATGCCCCGGAAATGGCATACTTTGAATGCTGCCATGAACTGAAACTGATTGTTGACCTGATCCAGGAAGGTGGCGTGGCGAACATGAACTACTCCATCTCCAACAATGCAGAATATGGTGAATATGTTTCCGGTCCCAAGGTTGTCACCGCCCAGAGCAAGGAAGCCATGCGCGGTATCCTGAAAGACATCCAGTCCGGTGAATATGCGAAGAGCTTCCTGCTTGAAAACACCGTGGGTGCGCCAACCCTGCTGTCCAAACGCCGTCTGCTGGCTTCCCACCAGCTTGAACAGGTCGGTGGCCGTCTGCGTGCGATGATGCCTTGGTTGGCAAAGAACAAACTGGTTGACCAGTCCAAGAACTGACCGGTTGCCGTTGCTTCTGCTGGAGGGGCGTCTTCGGACGCCCTTTCTGTTTTTGCGCCAGGTTTTTCTGAGTCGCGCATTCTCGGTTAAAATGAAAGCCCGTTTTGATATCGGCATACCTGAAACCGTTTCTTGATGAATCGCCATGGCAACATCTCCTGACCCGGCACAGAATACCGGGGACAATCCCGCTCCCCGCTTGACCCCTGCGATGCAGCAGTACCTCCGCATCAAGGCGGAAAATCCCGATATGCTGCTGCTCTACAGGATGGGCGATTTCTACGAACTGTTTTACGATGATGCGGTGAAAGCATCGCGGATCCTCGGCATCACCCTCACCAAAAGCTCCAAGACCAAGGATGAGCAGGGCAAGCCTCTCGTCATGGCCGGGTTCCCTTATCATGCCCTTGACACCTACCTGCCCAAACTCATCCGTGCCGGTCAGCGTGTCGCCATCTGTGACCAGTTGGAAG
>CALGGD010000102.1 GCA_937916185.1 uncultured Oxalobacter sp.
GGCGGGGAACGCCAGCGGGTGGCTTTGGCGCGTGCTTTGGTGGCGGATCCTGCCTGTGTCCTTGCAGATGAACCGACAGGGAACCTTGACAGGGAGACAGCGCGGCAGATTTTTGACCTAATGTTGGAATTGTCGCAGACAATGGGAACCGCATTTGTGATTGTCACCCATGACCCTGAACTGGCGGGACGCTGCGACAGGGTTTACCGGATGTCGGATAAGTCCCTGACGGAGATACCTGTCCTGAAACAAGGAGGTGATGGTGTGGATTGATACCCACTGCCATCTGAATGCGGCGCCTTTTTCTGGAAAGGTGCAGCAGACTGTTGAATTATCTCGAAAAAACGGTGTTTCCCATATCCTGATTCCTGCGATTGACCGTGACAGTTTCACTGATGTCCATGATATAACCCATACGGTTGATGGGTGTTCCTATGCTTTGGGCATCCATCCTTTATATGTGCCTCAGAGTCCTGAATCTGACCTGGATGTCTTGGAACAATGGGTACGGGAAAAAATGGCGGATTCCCGTTTTGTCGCAATCGGTGAGATTGGGTTGGATTTCTATCTCCCGCCGCGCGGGAAAAGCAGGAATATTTTTTCTGCCGCCAGCTGGAAATCGCCCGTCAGTATGATTTGCCGGTGCTGCTGCACACCCTGCGTTCGGTGGATATAGTGTTGAAGTTCCTGCGTCAGTATGGTGTGAAGCGCGGTATCGCCCATGCATTCAATGGCAGTATGCAACAGGCACAAGCGTATATCAATCAAGGATTTAAGATCAGTTTCTGCGGAACGGTGACCTATGAGCGCGCCCAGCAGCGCAGGACATTGGCGAAAGAGCTGCCGATCGATGCGTTGGTTGTCGAAACGGATGCCCCTGATCTGCCGCCTTATTGGAAAAACAAACGGGAAAACTCACCGGCTGAATTGCCAAGGATTGCAGGCATCGTTGCCGAATTGCGGGGTGTTTCACCGGAATATCTTGCCGAGTGTACCAGTCGGAATGCGGTTTTGGCGGTGCCTAGGCTTGCTGATAGGATCTGATGAGCTTTCTGTTAGGGATTGTCTTTGGTATTGGATGGACGGCTGTCCTGTCAGAATTGCCAGGATACCTGATCTGCGGCCTGCTTTTTCTGGTGGCAGTCCTTCTGGCGGGGTTTTCTTTTCTCCCGTTGCTTAAACGCTTTTCCCCGTATGCCAGTCAAGGTGGCCGGTTGATTGCCGGCATCTGTTTCGGTATGGCATGGGCATCCTTCCTATGTGGGACAGCACTTGATGAAAGTCTTCCCAAGTATCTGGAAAAACGGAAGGTTCAGGTTGTCGGTGTTGTTGCTGGTTTAACTCAGACG
>CALGGD010000103.1 GCA_937916185.1 uncultured Oxalobacter sp.
TTCGGTGCAGGTACCATCACCGAAAGCCGCGTACCCAGGATGATGCGTGCTGTACCTGTCACGGCCGCCAGCCAGTTGCGGAGACGCAGCCCCTCAGAAAGCCGGCTGTGCAGCACAGCGATGTTTTCTGTGGGAAAACGGTCACGGACCCTGGCTTCCAGCTGGGGGGTCAGGTTGATTTCAGGCACCATCAACAGAACCTGCGCGTCAGGCGACTGGCGGAGTTTCTCCGCAACCGCCCTCAAATAGACCTCAGTCTTGCCGCTGCCCGTGACACCGTAAAGCAGGACAGGGAAAAACCCCTCTGCTTGAAGGATGGTTTCGACAGCCTGCTGCTGGCCGGCATTGAGCTCCGGCATATCAACCGGAACAGGGGGATCCTTCTTCTGCACCTGCTTCAAGGCGGCCAATGCCTTGCTGATGGCTTTCTGCTTGCCTTGCCGGACCATTTTCGGCAGGACACTCAGCGCGACCTCCCCCAACGCCCGATGATAATAGGATGCGGCAAAACGGCACAGATCCAACCAGGCTTTGCCCAACGGTGGGATTTCATGGTAACAGTGCCCGGTATCTTTCAGGTTTTCAGGCGGAACATCACTGGCATCACTTATGCCAACCACCAGACCGACCGCCGTCCGCCTGCCAAAAGGCACAGTGACAAACTGCCCGGCCAATGGCATGCTTTCCCCGTCGCTTGATGGCTGATAACGGTAATCAAAATATTTGTCAATGGGTGCGTCGAGCACAACCTGAACAATCTGCAATGGCATCAACCTAGAATGATTTCCAAAAACCGCTGTTAGGTATTGATTTTTATCATGCTTTTGAGCTATCCACCAATTTTGTGGATAACCCTGTGGAAAAACAGGGGTTGACAAGCCTGGAACCCAGCAACGATGCGGGTTCCAGCTGTTTGCCTATCAAAAAAGCAGAAAATTTTTCCTGTTTAAAATCAATATCTTATATAACCTGCTTTCTTACCTGAAATTTTTTTGCCTCTTTCTGCCTGAAAGACGCCGGATGCCGGGTCTTTTTGACAGGCGGCGCCTATGGCTGTTTGGGCAGCAGCAGGCATAACCTCAGCTTCTGCTTCATTT
>CALGGD010000104.1 GCA_937916185.1 uncultured Oxalobacter sp.
AAATCAACAAGATCAAGAAGCTGCTGAAGCTGAAATGACCGTCAGGCTGGATGCATGATGCCATGTCCCGCCGCCGTTGGCAGGGGCATGGCAGGGGTGTCTGTCATTTTTTCCGGAACACCAGGTCCCAGACGCCGTGCCCCAGGCGCAGTCCCCGTTTCTCGAATTTGGTGACGGGGCGGTAGTCCGGGCGCGGGGCATAGCCATCGGCGGTGTTCGCGAGCATCGGTTCGGCACTGAGGACCTCAAGCATCTGTTCTGCATAGTTTTCCCAGTCGGTGGCGCAGTGCAGGTATGCGCCCTGCCTGAGCTTGGTGCAGAGGAAATGCACAAAACCGGATTGGATCAGCCGCCGTTTCTGATGCTTCGCCTTATGCCAGGGATCCGGGAAGAAGACATGGACACCGGCGAGGGAACCATCGGGAATCATGTTCTCCAGCACTTCCACCGCATCGTGCTGGATGATGCGGATGTTCTTCAGCTGTTTCTCCCCGATCAGTTTCAGCAGTGCCCCGACACCAGGGGTATGCACTTCCACGCCGATGAAGTCCAGATGCGGCAATGTCCCGGCGATGGCAGCAGTGGTCTCTCCCATGCCGAAACCGATTTCGAGGATGGTGCCTGCCTGGCGGTTGAACACGGCAGCATAGTCCAGCAGTTCCTTTTTATAGGGGATGCAGAAGGCGGGCCCCAGTTCCTGAAGGGCGCGTTCCTGTCCGGAAGAAACCCGTCCTGCCCGGGTGACGAAGCTGCGGATGCGGCGGGAAGCCGGGTCATAGAGCATGGGTCTACCGGTTTCTGGATGTTTGGGCTGGTCGGGCATAGTTCCTCGTGCAGGGTTTCTGGACAATAAAAAACCCGCTCTGAGCGGGTCTATCTGCGGATTTCTGGTGCCCACGGAGGGATTTGAACCCCCACACCTCGCGGCACATGGACCTGAACCATGCGCGTCTACCAATTCCGCCACGTGGGCATTTCAAGCGCCAGTAAAATCCAACTTTTTTACTGAAAGAGCTTACTATTATAGCGTGCTCCCTGTTTTTGTCAACAGTCTTGCGGAAGCGGTGAAAAAAAAGCATCATGTTGCTGTGCAGATGCCAATGGCGTTTTCTACATCAGCAACCCCTATGAGGACTCAATGAAAAAATACCCTTATCCCATCCCCAGCCGTGCTGAGATCCTGGATGCCCTGCGGGGGACTTCCCGTGGTTATGGGGTCAAGAAACTGGCAAAGGACCTGCAGGTCAAGACAAAGGAATACGAGGGGTTCCTGAAGCGGCTGGATGCGATGGTGCGTGACGGGCAGATTGTCCAGGATGCCAAAGGCAGCTACAAAATCAATACATCTGCCCGTTTCATCACTGGTTATGTCCAGGGGCATCCCGATGGCCATGGCTTCCTGATCCGTGATGACGGTGAGGAACCCATCTATCTGTCAGAGCGGGAGATGTACAAGGTCATGCCGAATGACCGGGTGGATGTCCGTATTGTGGGGGTTGACAGCAAGGGCCGCCCTGAGGGGACGATTGTGACGGTCACTTCCCGTTCAACCACCCATGTCGTCGGCAGGCTTGTCCGTGAGGATGGCAGCTGGCGGATTGCGCCTGAAGACCGGCGGATCGCACATGACATCCTGCTGGATGGGAAACCCGGGAAAGCGGTGGAAGGGCAGTATGTCAATGCGGAACTGACGGCACAGCCGACACGGTATGCGCCTCCAGCGGCAAAGATTGTCGAAGTGCTGGGGAACCGTGAGGATGCCGGGATCGAGATTGAGATTGCTGTCCGTAAGTTCGGGCTGCCCCATGTTTTTTCACCGGCTGCCCTGCAGCAGGCGGAGAGCCTGCCGGATACGGTGCAGCCGGAGGAGGCGAAGGGCCGTATCGACCT
>CALGGD010000105.1 GCA_937916185.1 uncultured Oxalobacter sp.
ATGATAAGGATAAAGATGCCTGCCAGGAAATAGGCAATTGCCATGAGAGGAACAAGTCGCCCCGCAAATTCGCCGATGCGTTTGATACCCCCAATCAAGACCAATCCAACAATCATCATGACAACAATGCCTGAAATCATTGGATTGATTTGGAAGGTATGTTCCAGTGCCTGCCCGATGGAATTGGATTGGACGGTATTGCCGATACCTGCACCGGCAAGCATACCGAAAAGGGCAAACAGGAAAGCCAGCCATTTCCAGCGTTCTCCCAGGCCTTTCCGGATATAAAACATCGGTCCGCCGATATAGTTGCCATTAGGGTCTTTTTCGCGGAACAGGACTGCCAATGCGGCTTCTGAATAACTGGTTGCCATACCGATAATGGCGACAAGCCACATCCAGAAGAGGGCACCGGGACCACCCAGGAAAATCGCTGTTGCGACACCAGCAATATTGCCTGTCCCGACCGCAGCCGACATGGATGTCATCAAGGCATTGAAAGGTGAAAGATCACCGGCCTTGTCACTTTTTTTCCGTCCGTGCAACAGCATCCTGAAAGCATGGAAGATGTTGCGCTGCATGATGAAACGGTAACCGATTGACAGAAAGAGTCCTGTTCCAGCCAGCAAGGGCAAAAGAACCGGACCGCTGACAAAGGTGTTCAGCTGCTGGATAATCTGCTGGAATAATTCCATTATGAAAAACCTGTATTGCCTGGTTACAGGGCAAGCCTATACTTGGAACTTTATGCTGATTCCTGAACGAAATATGGAAATATACCGAAATTCTCCTGACGGGAAAAGTAAAAAGCTGCAATGAATCAAGGCTCAGGTTCCTGATGGTTGAATCCGTGTGATCTTCACCGTCTCGATACGGCGTCCATCCATCTGTACCACCTCAAACCGGAAGCCATTATATTCAAAAGCCTGTCCCACGACCGGCACCGTGCCCAGGCGTTCCAGGATCAGACCGTTCAGGGTCGAATATTCCTGGTTGTCATCAACCAGACCTCCCGTTTCCAAGGTATGCTCGACACTGTACAGGTCGGTTGAGCCATCGATTTCCCAGACCCCTTCGCTGATTTCATTGACTTCAAGGGATTCATTCTCGTCGGGAAACTCACCGGCAATCGCCTCAAGCACATCGATAGGAGTGACAAGTCCTTCAATGGAACCATATTCATCAACCACCAGTCCCATTTGCCCGCGTTCAGATTTGAAGAGGTCAATTGCCTGGAGGACACCGACAGACTCAGGAATCACCACGGCATCATGGATACTGTCCGGTTTGATTTTTCCATGGAGATGCAGATTGTCGATAATATCCTGTGCTCTCGCAACGCCCTTGAAATTATCCAGTTTTTCCTCACAGACCGGATAATAGCTGTGCGGGATGTTCCGGAGCTGCTCCTGAAGGGTTTTGGCATCCTCCGACATATCCACCCAGACGATATCGTTCCTCGGGGTCATGATGGACCGGATGGTTCTTTCACCCAAGGTCAGGACACCGGACACCATGTCACGTTCCTTTTCACCGAATGCCGACCTGTCTTCAATGACTGACTGGGCTTCAGGGGACAGTTCCGGGACTTCAGCTTTACCGCCG
>CALGGD010000106.1 GCA_937916185.1 uncultured Oxalobacter sp.
GGACCCGGTAACCGCTGAACGCCTGAAACCGACTGATGCCCAGCGCATCCAACGTACCCTTGAAATCATCGAGCTGACCGGCAAACCGCTTTCTGAACAGCAGTCCGGTCCCAAAAGACTGGAACTGCCCTTCACTCTCATACCTGTTGCCCTTGAACCTTCTGACCGTCTGAAACTGCATGAACGGATAGCCCTGCGCTTTGACCTGATGCTGAAAGATGACCTGCTGATCCATGAAGTCGAGAAACTGCGCGCACGGGGCGACCTGCATCTGGGGCTGCCTTCCATGCGCTGTGTCGGTTACCGTCAGACATGGCAGTACCTGGATGGCGAATTCGACCGGAAGACTTTGCGGGACAAAAGCATTGCCGCAACCCGGCAGCTGTGCAAACGGCAGCTGACCTGGCTTCGCGCCATGCCAGAACGGCGGGTTGTGGATTGCCTTGCCCCTGATGCGGTTGAACAGGTATTATCAATCATAAGACAGGTTATTTGACCGTATCCGCTTTCAGCTGGTTGTACTGTTCCAGCGAACGCAACGAGCCTGGATACCAGAAAGGAGCACAAGACCATGAATACGAACTTCATTTACAGCGTACCAACCAAAATCTATTTCGGTGACAACCAGCTGCACCATCTTGGCGATGAACTGAAACAGTATGGGAAACGTGTCCTGCTCATTTATGGTGGCGGAACCATCAAGCGCAACGGTCTTTATGACAGGATAACCGCTGAAATCCAGAAAGCGGGGCTGGAACTGTTTGAAATGCCAGGGGTTGCCCCCAATCCACGCCATACCACAGTCAACCGGGGAGCAGAAATCTGCCGGAAAGAAAAAATCGATGTCCTGCTGGCTGTCGGTGGGGGATCGGTCATCGATGTCGCAAAATTCGTCAGCCCTGCCAGTTTCTACAATGGGGATGCCTGGGATTTCTTCACGAAGAAAGCGGAAATGACCAAGTTCCTGCCTGTCATCACGATACCGACCATCAGTGGCACAGGTTCAGAAATGGACGCCTATGGCATCGTCGGCAATCTGGATACTGCTGAAAAGATTCCGCTTTACCATCCTGAACTGATGCCTAAGGCTTCTTTCCTGGACCCAACCGTCACTTATTCCGTCAACCGGTACCAGACAGCCTGCACTGCCATTGATTCGCTTTCGCACTATCTGGAAGTGTATTTCATGAAACCAAACCTGTTCATGCTGGAAAGCGCGATGGAAGGCTTCATGAAAACCATCCTGAAGTATCTGCCTGTTGCCTTGGAAAAACCAACAGACTACGAAGCCCGCGCCAATCTGATGTGGGTCGCTTCCTGGGCATTGAACGGCTTTACTTTCGGTGGAACCAACCAGCCCTTCATGTGCCATTACATGGCAGATGAACTGTCTGCAAAATACGGCCTGACACACGGCCTGACGCTGGCTATCCTCATGCCACGGTACCTGAGCTATACCCTGAACGGAAAAAGCGCGCCGATTTTCTACAGCTTCGGCTGCAATGTCCTGGGCATCGACAAAAACCTGTCGCCGATGGAAGTCGGGAAACAGGTCATTGCCAGACTTGAAGACCTTTTCTTCAATGTCTGCGAACTGCCGAAAACACTGTCTGCTTTAGGCGTTGATGACAGCAAGCTGGAAGACATGGCACAGGTGGCAAGCCGGGGTTCCGTACTGCATGGCTTTGTTGACCTCTCGAAAGACGATATCGTCAACATCTATAAGATGTGCCTGTAACCGTCCTGTCCGACAATCCAATGGAAACGGCAGCCAGGAACCTGACTGCCGTTTCCATAAAC
>CALGGD010000107.1 GCA_937916185.1 uncultured Oxalobacter sp.
ACCTCAAGGCCAACAAGAACGACCACCATTCCCGCCGCGGCCTGCACAAGATGGTCGGCCGCCGCAAGAACCTGCTGGCATACCTGCGCAACAAAGACATCAACCGTTACCGCGACCTGATTGCCAAACTGGGTCTGAGAAAATAATTCCAGTACAGAGATGTTTTCGACAATGCCTGCGTCATATCCCTGACGTGGGCATTTCATTATGAAAAGGCTGTGGCACAAAGCCAGGGAAAAGATTTTGGGCATTGGGAAAGTCATCCAGTGCCTGTGTTGTGAGGCGAACGGCAGCACCTGAAATTCTGCCGGTAGAAACTGAAAGGAATTACATGTTCAACAAAGTAAGCAAGACTTTCCAGTATGGTCAGCATACCGTGACACTGGAAACCGGTGAAATCGCACGCCAGTCCAGTGGTGCGGTATTGGTCACCATGGACGATACCGTCGTATTGGCGACCGTCGTTGCAAAAGACGCCAAGCCCGGTCAGGATTTTTTCCCATTGACCGTTGACTACATTGAAAAGACCTACGCTGCTGGACGCATCCCAGGCAGCTACTTCAAGCGGGAAGGCCGCCCTTCTGAAAAAGAAACCTTGACCTCCCGGCTTATCGACCGTCCAATCCGTCCACTGTTCCCAGACGGTTATTTCGATGAGGTCCAGGTCATCATCCATGTCCTGTCCGTCAATCCTGAAGTCGATCCTGACATCCCTTCCATGATTGCGGCCTCTGCGGCATTATGTGTCTCCGGCATTCCTTTCAATGGGCCGCTGGGTGCCTGCCGGGTCGGCTACATCGATGGCCAGTATGTCCTGAATCCAACCACCTCCCAGCTGCCGCTGTCCCAGCTTGACCTGGTTGTCGCTGGTACAGAACAGGCGGTGCTGATGGTCGAATCCGAAGCGAAAGAACTGCCGGAAGATGTCATGCTGGGTGCTGTTGTCTATGGTCACGAGCAGATGCAGAAAGTCATCGAAGCCATTGATGCACTGGTTGAAGAAGGCGGGAAACCGGAATCTGACTGGCAGCCTCCTGCCAAGAATGAAGCGTTGATCGCAGATGTCACCCGCCTGGCTGAACAGAAGCTGCGTGGTGCCTACCAGATCCGTCAGAAACAGTCCCGTTCCAACGAACTGCGCCATATCTATGATGATGTCAATCAGTCGTTGGCTGCTGAGGCGGCGGAAAAAGGGGTTGATGCACCGGATACCGTTGAGGTCGGCAACATCCTCTTCGAACTGGAAGCCAGGATTGTCCGTTCCCAGATCCTGGAAGGGGAACCCCGTATCGACGGCCGTGACACCCGGACTGTCCGTCCAATCACCATCCGTACCGGTGTCCTGCCAAGGACCCATGGTTCCGCCCTGTTCACCCGTGGGGAAACCCAGGCATTGGTTGTGGCAACCCTGGGCACCTCCCGTGATGCCCAGAAAATTGATGGGCTTACTGGCGAATACAGTGATTCCTTCATGATGCACTACAACATGCCGCCATTTGCAACCGGTGAAACCGGTCGCGTCGGAAGCCCAAAACGCCGTGAAATCGGTCATGGCCGACTGGCAAAACGGGCACTGAAAGCATTGTTGCCATCCCAAGACGAATTCAGCTACTCCATCCGTCTGGTCTCTGAAATCATGGAATCCAACGGTTCTTCCTCCATGGCTTCCGTCTGTGGTGGTTCCCTGGCATTGATGGATGCCGGTGTGCCCGTCAGGAACCATGTTGCCGGTATTGCCATGGGGCTGATCAAGGAAGGCAACCGGTTTGCTGTCTTGACGGATATCCTGGGTGATGAAGACCATCTGGGCGATATGGACTTCAAAGTCGCCGGTACCGCAAGCGGTGTCACCGCCCTGCAGATGGACATCAAGATCCAGGGCATCACCAAAGAAATCATGCAGGTGGCTCTGGCACAGGCTAAAGAAGGCCGTATGCATATCCTGGGTCTGATGCAGGAAGCCATGCCGCACTTCAAGACTGAACTGTCCAACTTTGCGCCACGCCTCATCACCATCCGCATCAATCCGGAAAAAATCCGTGATGTCATCGGCAAGGGCGGTGCTGTCATCCGTGCACTGACCGAAGAAACCGGCGCACAGATTGATATCACCGATGATGGGGTTGTCACCATTGCGTCTGTGGATGCCGCAGCAGGTCAGGAAGCCAAACGCCGCATCGAAGAACTCACCGCATCGGTCGAGGTTGGCAAAACCTATGATGGTACCGTCCTCAAACTGCTCGATTTCGGTGCCATTGTCCAGATCCTGCCAGGCAAAGACGGTCTGCTCCACATCAGCCAGATTGCCAAAGAACGCGTCAATGCGGTTTCAGACTATCTGAAAGAAGGCCAGGAAGTCCGTGTCAAGGTCCTCGAAACCGATGAACGCGGTCGAATCAAACTGTCGATGAAAGCTGTTGCTGCTGAAGAAGCTGCAAACGCTGAAAAAGCAGAAGCTGCTGAAAAACCTGCGGAAGCCTGATAGCCGTTGAAAACGGTCGGCAGGCTGGCAGTCAGATGCCAAGGAATCCTCCAGTGGAAAAACCGCTGGGGGATTTTTTCATTACAATGACAGCTGAGACAGCTTCTGTAAAAAACGGTTGTCCCCAAAGCATGGAAAGCCATATCATGGCATCCAATCTGCTGGAAGATATCCCTGTCCGGGAAACCGGTCCAGTTCCCGTTTTCTTGAAACCAGACCCATAAGGAGAAAAATGATGAAAACCATAGAAATCATCAATCAGGGCCCAAAAAGCACCCTTCAGATCGGTGAACGACCTGTCCCGCAGCCAAAAGCAGGGGAAGTGCTGGTCAAAGTCCATGCTGCCGGCATCAACCGGCCTGATGTCCTCCAACGTATCGGGCGTTACCCCGTGCCGGAAGGGGCTTCCGACGTCCTGGGGCTTGAAATCGCTGGCGAGATTGTTGGTGGCGACCTGTCAGGAAGCAACCTCAAGACTGGTGACAGGGTCTGCGCATTGGTGCAGGGCGGAGGCTATGCGGAATACTGCACGGCAAGCGCCCAGCTCTGTATGCCGGTTCCCAAAGGGTTGACCGCTGTGGAGGCGGCTTCCCTGCCGGAAACCTATTTCACCGTCTGGACAAACGTCTTCGATATCGGTCAGTTGAAAGGGGACGAGACATTCCTCGTCCAGGCGGGGGCTTCAGGTGTCGGTGTATCCGCCATCCAGATGGCAAAGGCCATGGGGCACCGTGTCTTTGCCACCGCATTGACCGATGAAGAATGCCGTGCCTGTGAGGCATTGGGGGCGGAACACTGCATCAACACCAACACCGCCAGCTTTTCCGAATACATCATGGAAGCCACTGATGGCAAAGGTGTCGATGTCATCCTGGATATGGTTGGCGCCTCCGTCTTCGATAAGGAAATCGACTGCCTGGCACAGAATGGCAGACTGGTGCTCATCGCATACATCGCAGGACGCCGTGGAACCGCAGACCTTGCCCAGATCCTGCACCGCCAGCTGACCATCACCGGTTCCACGCTCCGCCCGAAATCCAATGCATTCAAGGCGGCAATCGCCCGGAACCTTGAGAAACACATCTGGCCATTGCTGGAAAACGGAAAAATCAAACCTGTCATCTACCAGACTTTTCCACTGGAACAGGCGATGGATGCGCATCTGCTGATGCAGTCCAACAAACACTTCGGCAAGATTGTCCTGCAGGTCGCTTGAGCAGGATATCAAGACACCTTAAGGGAAGAAGGCTGCTGTAGGCAGGAATGCTTGCGGCAGCCTGTCTGTTGCGTCAGTTGTGAACAGCCCTCAAAGCAGAGATGCCATATAGAGCGGCAGATAGACAATGCCATCCTTGACCGACAGATCCCTGTCAGACAGGATGAACCGTTCTCCCAGCGTTCGATTGAATTTTATCGAGAACTTATCCAAGGAAACGTGTGACAGCCGCTGACCAGATTTCACTTCGATAGGACAGACTCTTCTGCCTTTGACAATCAAGAAATCAATCTCCATCCGGTTTGCGGCATCCTTCTTGTCATAAGAACTGTAGAAATACAGGTCATGCCCTGACGATTTCAGCATCTGGGCAACGATATTTTCCATGAACATCCCTTCATTGACATGCAGGCGGTCAAACAGCAAAGCTTTGTACAAGTCATGGTCCGTTGCCATACCGCTGTTCAATGCCGTACTGACCAGCAGCCCGGTATCTGCCATGGCATCTACGGGATTCCCTATACTGCGCTTTGGTATCAATGACACTGGGCATGCCTATGTCCGTATCGGAATCCCCGGATACTCCAACCTGCCGATCAGCTTCATCACCAGCTGCGGGCACG
>CALGGD010000108.1 GCA_937916185.1 uncultured Oxalobacter sp.
AGATTTCGGCGTTGTCCTCCTGTCAATGGGAGACCGTATCCTGCGGACGGAAACCGCAGGACTTGCGGCGGTTTCCGCCATCAGCGCCATCTGGGCATCCTGAACAGCCCTGCCATGAAAAAAGCGGCCTGTCCATAAGGAAAGGCCGCTTCACTGACAGATGATAGCCGCTCAGTCTGTCATTCATTGAGATGGGCGGCATGTTCACGGGTTGCGAAGAACTGGACATCCGGCCAACGTTCCTGCGTCAGGCGCAGGTTCACATTGGAAGACGCCAGATAAGTCATATTGCCTGCCGCATCATAGGCGACATTATGGGCAAGCGCCTTTTCAAACTCATTCAGTTTTTTCGGGTCATCCGCCGCCACCCAACGGGCAGTGCTGATGGAAGTCCCCTCAAAGACCGCATCGACCCCGTATTCGTTCAGCAGGCGGCTGGCAACCACTTCAAACTGCAGCATCCCGACAGCCCCCAGGATCAGGTCACTGCCCAATACCGGCTTGAACACCTGGACAGCGCCTTCTTCACCCAACTGCTGCAGACCCTTATGCAGCTGTTTCACCTTCAGGGGGTTGCGGATACGGACACTGCGGAAGATTTCTGGTGCGAAATAAGGAATCCCGGTGAACTGCAGAGGTTCTCCTTCTGAGAAACTGTCGCCGATCTGCATATTGCCGTGGTTCGGCAGGCCGATGATGTCACCGGCATAGGCTTCCTCCACCTGCTCACGGTTGGAAGCCATGAAAGTCACCACACTGGAAACCTTCACATCACGGTTCAGCCGTAAGTGCTTCAGCTTCATGCCCCGTTCAAAGCGGCCGGAGCAGACCCGCAGGAAAGCGATGCGGTCACGATGGGCAGGATCCATGTTCGCCTGGATTTTGAAGACGAAACCGGAGAAAGCCTTTTCATCCGGCTTCACATCCCGCACAGTCGCATCGCGTCCCAGGGGCGGCTGTGCCCAGTCCAGCAACGCATTCAGGATTTCCCGTACCCCGAAATTGTTGATGGCGGAACCGAAAAAGACCGGTGTCAAGGTGCCTGCCAAGAACTCATCCTGATTCCAGGGGTTCGATGCCCCTTTGACCAGCTCAACCTCCATCTGCAGCTGTTCCATCTCAAGCGGGAACAGTTCCATCAGCTTGGGGTTGTCAATGCCCTTGATGACCTCAAAAGATTGGTCTGCCTTTTCATTGCCGGCGGCAAACAGCATGACTTCATCATTCAGCAGATGATAGACCCCCCGGAAATTCTTGCCCATGCCGATCGGCCAGGTGATGGGCGCGCAGCGGATCTTCAGCACCGTTTCCACTTCATCCAGCAGTTCCAGCGGATCTTTCGTCTCACGGTCCAGCTTGTTCATGAACGTCAGGATTGGTGTATTCCGCATCCGGCAGACTTCCAGCAGCTTGATGGTCTGGGCTTCCACACCGTTGGCGGCATCGATCACCATCAGGGCGGTGTCCACTGCCGTCAGCACCCGATAAGTATCTTCAGAAAAATCCTGATGCCCAGGCGTATCCAACAGATTGATGACATGGTCACGGTATTCAAACTGCATGACCGAGCTGGCGACCGAGATGCCACGCTGCTTTTCGATATCCATCCAGTCAGAAGTTGCATGACGGCTGCTCTTCCTTGCCTTCACGGTCCCTGCCAGCTGGATGGCGCCGGAGAACAGCAGCAGTTTTTCAGTCAGGGTCGTCTTACCCGCATCCGGGTGGGAAATGATGCCGAAAGTCCGGCGGCGGGCAACCTCACGGGCAATCCGTTTAGTCAGGTTGTCCTGGGATTCCGTGGCAGTGTTGTCAGCGGATGAAGAATCAGTCATAGTCTCAATACAGAATCAATATTGCCTGTCGGCTAAAAAAGACAGTTTTCAGCAGAAAAAAGCTGACAGGTGCTTGAAAAAGTCAATAAAGCCTATAATTATAAATTGCTTCTGATTTCTGTTCATCTAAATCACCAATGGGGGCGATTATGGATTCGACAGGGGTTGCAAAGCAGAACAGGGCATACCGAGGACTGGTTTCCCTCGTAAATCCATCCAGAAAAAAATAACTGCTAACGACAAACGTTACGCACTGGCTGCTTGATCAGCCAGCCCTACACTGACTTGTTCCTGGGTCAGGCCGCAAGGCACGTAGGGTCATATCACAGGAAACCGCTTTCAGTTGCGCTGCCGGACTGAAAGTCAGATTGAGGCAGACCGCCTGAGCGGGGCGTGTCCGTCCGCACCGTCCTGGTTAAATCAAAAGACGAGGCTAAGTATGTAGAACTGTCTGTCGAGGGCTTCTGGACGCGGGTTCAACTCCCGCCGCCTCCACCAAAATCTTAATAAAATCAACAGGTTATAATTATTGCCATGCAATGTCAAGACTTTGCATGGCTCTCTGGCATTTCTGAGACACCTTGACAGGTCAGCCGAGAATCTCTGGAAGCCAATGATAGAATGACACTTTACCCAAAAGAATCTTTGCAGAAAATAAAGCCATTGCGCTATGTTGAAACTCGAGCAGATTTCACCCAAGATGGTCGTGTCGGGACTCGACCAATCTGGCAATGCCGAGGTTGTTGCGGCGGTTCCTGTCGGCGCTGATTCCGTGACTGTCTATTACAAGACCATGGATGGCAGTGTCTACGAGAGGATGCTGTTCCGTACCGATGAAGAAAACCTACAGGTTGCACAGGCAGGCAGACCTTGGGCATTTGATGCGCCTCCTGAAGATTTCAAACTCGGAGCCGAAGCCTTCCGGATTAACCTCGCCTACCTGTTCGATCCGATGACGGCTGTACACACGTCAAATGTTGAGCCTCTGCCGCACCAGATTATCGCCGTTTATGAGTCCATGTTGCCGAAACAGCCGTTGCGGTATGTTCTTGCAGACAATCCTGGTGCAGGAAAAACCATCATGGCTGGCCTGTAATGCGTGAACTGCTTATCCGGGCAGATGCCAAACGTATCCTGATTGTTGCGCCTGGTAGCTTGGTTGAACAGTGGCAAGACGAAATGGCGGAAAAATTCGGGCTGGACTTCACCCTGTTTTCCTGGGAATTGGTTGAACAGTCCCGGTCTGGTAATCCTTTTGAAGATATTGACAATTTTGTTTTAAAAATTAAAGATGTTGCCAAAAAAGAGAAATCTGGGCACATTGGCGAATTTCGTGTAAGGTTCCCTGCGGCTTATAATGGGATTGCGTTGATTTATGACAATGTTAATATAGATGAAATTGGGAAATACCGATAGCAATGTTGGTATATTATTTTGAATTATATTAAAATTTTAGAAATTGTGTCAATGGATTGTTATGATTCAAAATGATTTCGAACTACAGAAACTGCTCGATAACCTAATCATTAATTGGGAAGACGAGGTTGTAGAATTCAAAGGTAATATAGACGATTCCTATTCGACTGAGAAAGTTTATAGATATTTCTCTGCCTTAGCTAATGAAGCAAATCTACGCACGAAGCCTCGAGCATGGTTAATTTTTGGTATTGATAATAAAGAACATAAAGTTGTTGGTACCAATTTTCGTCCTGATTCAGAAGACCTTCAAAAATTAAAACATCAAACCAAACAGAGCACCGGAACAACAACCTTTATAAACATCCATGAGCTGAAGACGCCTTCTGGTCGCGTTCTGCTTTTTGAAATTCCTCCCGCACCAAGAGGTATGCCTGTAACGTCAAAAGGCTTTGCTTATGCGCGTGCAGGTGAGTCGTTGACGAATCTTGATTATGCTAAGATGGATGAGATTCGGAATCAGACAATAGAAACGGATTGGTCTGCTCAGATTATAGAAAACGCTGGCTTACATCATCTTGATTTTAAAGCCTTGGATAAGGCTCGTAAAGACTTCATCAAAAAACACGGAAGTATTGATGCAGATACTGTCCTTGCATGGGATGAATTGACATTTCTTGAGAAACTGAGACTCTCCCATGATGGAAAATTGACGAGGGCTGCCATCCTACTTGTTGGAAAGCACGAAGCTTCTTATTTATTAAGCCCGCATCCTGCGCAATTAACTTGGAAACTGGTTGGGGAAGAAAATGCTTATGAACATTTTGGACTTCCTTTTTATTTGTCTTCCTCAGCATTATTTTCCCGTATCAGAAATATCCAGATAAGGCTATTACCAGAGGATAGCCTTATTCCTGTTGAAGTATCGAAATATGACCAGAATGTCATTCTGGAAAGTGTCCATAACTGTATCATGCACCAAGACTATTCACTGAATAGCAGGGTTATTGTTACTGAATTTGTTGACAGGTTGGAATTGTTCAGCATGGGTAATTTTTTCGAAGGGCAGCCTGATGACTACATCGAAGGGAAGCGCACTCCTCGGCGGTATCGCAACACCTGCCTGGCACAGGCGATGGCAGAGCTTAGCATGGTAGATACCCTCGGGCAGGGTATTTCCAAGATTTATAAAACACAGGTTGAACGGTTTTTTCCTTTGCCTGATTATGACATTACTGATTCATCTGTAACCCTTACTATCCATGGCAAGATTGTTGACTTGGCTTATAGCCGACTTTTGCTCAGGAATACAGACTTGCCAATTTCGGATGTCCTTGCACTTGACCGTATCCAAAAAGGCTTGCCGATTGCTTCTGATGTAGCCAGTAGCTTACGCAAGAAAGGTCTCATTGAAGGAAGAAAGCCTAGATGGCGCATCTCTGCACAGGTTGCGAAAGTCTCAAAGGCAAGTCATGTTGATTATGTACGGAAACAGGATCTTGACACTGACTACTATGAGCAGAAGATCCTTGATTTACTGGCTGTCAAGGAGGCAGAGAGGAACGTAATTGATGATTTGCTCATGGATCAGTTCGGTACTGCCAGAACTTATGAAAGCAAGAAGCGTCGTATAGGCAATATTCTCAAAGGCTTGAAAGATAAGAACAAGATTGCTTGCTCCCGACATGGGAATAAATCTGTATGGCGGCTGGTTCGGAGTTAGTCGAGAACTAGTCGAAGAAATGTAGGATTAGTCGAAGAAGTTAGTCGAAGAAAATTATATCTCATTGAATTTAAATGAATTTCTTGATAATCGAACTGAGCTGATTGAAAAAGTTAGTCGAAGAATAACATCCTTTATAGGAAAACTGTGAGATAGTTTAACGCTACTCTTGTCTGAACCGATTTTTATTTTCTGTGCAGTCATATCATCCAGATCGGGACAATCAGATTGTCCCTGTCGAAAGCACTGAACTGTTCCGCCATGCAGAGAACCGCCCCGGTTCCACGTTGCAGAGGTGATCTGTCGATAGTCTTGAAGACACGGGTCAGCCGTTTATCCGGTGAGGCGGTTTTCTTGATTTCCAGAGGGAAAAGCCTGCCATCCCTTTCCATGATGACATCGATTTCCTTGGTATCCCTGTCGCGGTAAAAATAAAGGTATGGCTCAAGTCCTGCATTCTGGTAGCTTTTCATCAGTTCTGATACGGTGAAGTTTTCCAGCAGGGCGCCGCTCATGGCACCGTTTTCAGCGACTTCCGGGGAAGACCATTTAGTCAGGTAACAGACCAACCCTGTATCGTAAAAATACACCTTGGGAGTTCTGATGGTGCGTTTCAGCACATTGTTGGCATACGGATGCAGCAGGAAGATGATACCCAGGGTCTCAAGGATATTGATCCAATCCTTTGCGGTCGGCAGATCGATATCCGCATCATCAGCAAGGGCTTTGTAATTCAGAAGCTGGGCGGTCCTGGCAGCGACAGCGGTGACAAAACGGTTGAATTTAAGGGCATCGATATTGCCTGAAATATCCCGGACATCCCGTTCAATGTATGTAGCGAGATAAGACGAGTAGTAGATATCCCTGTCAGGGAATTGGCCGCTGACCAGCCCAGGCATCGAACCTTTCCAGATGCGCCTGAACATTTCGGGGGTTGTGACCGGAGTGGTTTTTTCCTGTTCAGCCAACAGGTGGTCAAAATCCATCGTGAAAAGGGAACAGGGGGTGCCGGTGATTTCCCGCTGGGACATCGGTGACATATGCAGGAGGGCAACCCGTCCTGCAAGGGATTCCTGCACACCGCGCATAAGACGGAAAACCTGGGAGCCTGTCATCCAGAAATCACCAGGGCGGTGGTTCCTGTCAATATGGATCTTGATATAGGTGAACAGTTCTGGTGCATACTGCACCTCATCAATCAGCACAGGGGGCGGATACATCTGGAAGAAAAGGGCAGGGTCGTTCTTTGCCATGTCCCGTGTTGTCAGGTCATCCAATGTCACATACCTGCGTCCAGCATTTTCTTTCTCTGCCAATGTCCGCAACATGGTTGTTTTGCCCGCCTGGCGTGGGCCAGTCAGCAGGATGGCGGAAAAAGACCTGCTCAGGTCAAGAATGCGTTTCTCAAGATGCCG